>JBERSB010000251.1:0-3473 GCA_041236755.1 Luminiphilus sp.
GCGCACCGTGCGCGCGAGGTGCGTGGTCGCTTTTGCTCGCATGTGCGCCGCGAGCGCGTCCCTCAACTCGGCCTGCAGCGCGCGCATGCGCTGGATCAGGGAAGCGTGGTCGAGCTTGGTCATCACGGAGGCGCCGGGCATGGTATACCGGCCTCACCCTTGGGGCCCTTAGCTCAATTGGTTAGAGCCGGCGGCTCATACCCGCTTGGTTGCAGGTTCGAGTCCTGCAGGGCCTATTCTCCAGAATGCTGTTCATGGCGGTCTACGGGCGCTGCCGTGCTGTTGATCGCAGCGACGTACTCCTTCCGAGCCTGCCCCGACCTGCCTCGGCGCGGCAGCGGCCCAACGGTCCACTCGGCGGTTGTGCGCGCTGGGCGTCGCATCCATGATCGGCTGTATGGCGGAACTGCTCATCGCGCGGCGAGGTCCGGTGATGATCCTGACGATGAACCGGCCCGAGCGGCTCAACGCGGTCACGCAGGAACTCTACCGCGGCCTGATCGATGCGCTCGCCGAGGCCGACCGCGACCCGGGCGTGCGCGCCGTAGTGCTGACCGGCGCCGGCCGGGCGTTCTGTGTCGGCGCCGACCTCAAGAACCACGGCGATCAGGACACGGGTACCGGCGCGCTCGACGAGGCTGCGCGTCGTGACTACGCGCAGGCCGGTCAGGACGCGGCGCTCGCGATCATGCGTTGCCGCGCGCCGGTCGTCGCCTCTGTGCAAGGCCATGCGATCGGCGCCGGTCTCGAGCTGGCGCTGTGCTGCGACCTCTCGGTCGCGCTCGAGACCGCCAAACTCCGTCTGCCCGAGGTCGGGCTCGGCACGTTCGTCGGCGGGGGTACGACGTTGACGCTGGTCGAGCGCGTCGGGATGACGCGCGCGCGTGAGCTCTTGCTGCTCGGGAGCTTCTTCTCGGGCGCCGATGCTGTTCGGTGGGGGATTTGCAACGCTGCCGCCGCGAGCGCCGATGAGGTGCGTCGGGTGGCCGACGAGATGGCCGACGCAGTCGCCGCACAGGCGCCCCGCTCGGTCGCGTCCATGAAGCGGTTGCTGCGCGCCGCGCGCGAGCGCACGATCGACGGCGTGCTGATGGCCGAACGGGAGGCGCTCGCCGAGTGCATGGGCACCAAGGACTGGCAGGAAGGCGTCGACGCGTTCGCCGCGCGGCGTGCACCGGAGTTCACCGGTGAGTGACGGCGATTCCGTGCTCGACCGGATCTTCAAGCCGCGCGGTGTCGTGATCGTCGGCGCGTCGGACGACCCCAAGAAGCGCGGCTACCAGGCGGTCGCGTCGCTGCAACAGGCCTCGTTCGCGGGCGGGATCTTCCCTGTCAATCCGAAGGGCGGCGAGATCCGCGGTGTGCCGTTCAGCCGGAGCGTCGCGGACGTCGACGGCAATGTCGACCTCGCGCTCGTCGCGACGCCGGCGCCCACCGTTCCGAAGGTGCTGCGCGAGTGCGCCGCGCGCGGTATCGCAGGCGCGGTCGTGCTCGCGCTCGGATTCCGCGAGACCGGCGCCGCCGGCGAGCAGCTCGAGCGCGCGCGCCTCGAGGTGGTCGAAGAGACCGGTATCCGGGTCGTCGGCCCGAACACCTCGGGCATCCTCAATCCACACATCGGCCTCAACCTGATCGGCGTGCCTGACGTACCAGCGGGCCGCATCGCGTTCCTGTCGCAGTCGGGCAACGTCTCGCTGCAGGTCATGATCGAGTCGATGCGCCGCTCGCGCATCGGCTTCTCGCAGGTCATCGGCGTCGGCAACGAGACCGATCTCCGCTTTGACGAGTACCTCGACTACCTCGGCGATGAACCGAACACGACCGCGATCGCGATGTATGTCGAGGGCTTCCGCATGGGGCGCGCGTTCCTCGAGGCGGCCGAGCGGGTCAGCGCCAGGAAGCCGGTGATCCTGCTCAAGGGCGGCGCGACTGTACGCGGCAAGGCAGCGGCCCGGTCGCACACCGGCGCCTTGGCCGGCTCGTATCCGGTGTTCCGCGCGGGGCTTCGGCGGGCCGGGGTCGTGCACGTGCGCCGCTCCGACGAGCTGTTCCACGTCGCCGAGACGCTGGCAGCGCAGCCGGCAGGGGGCGGTTACCGCGGAATCGTCGTGATCACCGACGGTGGCGGCCATGGCACGCTCGCGGCCGACGCGCTCAAGGTGCAGCAGGCCGACCTCGTCGACCTGGCGGCGACCACCGGCGCGCAGCTCGAGACGGAGCTCGGCAGCTATCAAGGCAACCCAGTCGACCTCGCTGGCCGCGCCGACAGCGACCCGATGGTGTTCGCGCGCGTCGTCGAGACGGTCATGAACGACGAACACGTCGGCACGGTGCTCGTCGTCGGCCTGTTCGGCGGCTACCACCGCCGCTTCGCGGCCGACCTGCTGGCGCGCGAGGTCGCGGCGGCCCAGGCGATGGTCGAATGCGCGCGCAACCACAACCGAGCGCTGGTCGTGCAGAGCCTCTACGCAGACGCGCCGAGCGAGCCGCTCGACGTTCTGCGACAGGGCGGCGTCCCCGTTGTCCGCTCACTGGAGGTGGCGTGCCGCTGCGCTGCGGCTTGCTACCAACGCGGCGTGCTGCTCAGCGAACGGCGCGGTACGCCGCCGCAGCCGACCGCCGCCAAGTGGGAGGGGCTGACGGCGGTTCGCGAACAGGAGCGCACCGTCCTGCTCGAGACCGAGGCGCGGGAGTTGGTGCGGGGCTACGGCGTCAAGATCGTGCCGGGCACCCTGTGCACGACGCCCGAAGAGGCCGAGCACGCGGTCGCCGAGTGCGGCGGCACGGCCGTGCTCAAGGTCGTCGCGGGCGCTGTGCCGCACAAGACCGACGCCGGAGGCGTACGGATCGGCGTCACGACCAACGATGCGCGCAAGGTCTTCGCCGAGATCGAACAGAGCGTGCGCGGCTACTGCGCGACGCGCGGTCAGCAGCTCGACCTGCGCGGCGTGCTCGTTGCGCCGATGCTGCCCAAGCCGGTCGCCGAGCTGATCCTCGGCTACAAGCGCGACCCGCAATACGGCGGCGTGCTCGTCGCCGGCATGGGCGGTGTTGCGGTCGAGGTCCTCAAGGACGTGTCGATGCGTCTCCTGCCCGTGACCCGCAATGACGTCCGGTCGATGCTCTCGGAGATCAAGGGCTCGCGGCTCCTCCGCGGCCATCGCGGCTCACCGCGAGTCGATCGCGACGCGGTGCTAGATGCGCTGATGGCGATCGCCGAGTGCGCGCGCAGCAACCCCGAGGTCGTCGAGCTCGAGGTCAACCCGCTGTTCGCCTACGAGCACGGCTGCGTCGCGGTCGATGTGCGCGCGATGCTCTGATTGGCGGGGCGCGCATGCGCCGGATCAGGGAAGAGCGGTCGAACGTGGTCATCGCGGGGGCGGCGGGCATGGTATGCCGACCGAACCGTCGGCCCCCTTCGCTCAGTTGTTCAGAGCCGGCGGCTCATACCCGCTTGGTTGCAGGTTCGAGTC
>JBERSB010000252.1:0-3977 GCA_041236755.1 Luminiphilus sp.
GCCCTCGGGCGCGCGGCCACCGGGCGGGTTGGGCGCGCTCACTCCTGACTCTCCTTCGTGACCGTGATCAGCACGACGTCCTCGCGCAGGCCGTCGTCGCCGGCGTCCTGTTCGATCGCGCCAAGCACCATGTTCATGAACATGTTGGTGTGGCGCGGCGAATGCTGCGGCAGCAGGTCGAGCAGCCCGTCGGCCCGGTGCAGGGCGTCGTTGCCGAACACGAGCCGCGTGCCGGGGTTCATCTCGATCTCCTGGGGACGCAGGGACTTCTCGAACACCGGCCCCTCGTCGAGGCCCAGCGCGATGCCCTCTGCGTTGAGCTCGAGCACTTCGCCGCGCTGGCAGATGAGCACCGGCGCGTTGGCGCCCGCCTGGTAGAGCTTGCAGCCGCCCGGGTGCAGCTGCAGGAGCGTGGCGACCGCGCAAGCGCCCTGCGGCAGGTGCTTCTTCATGACCTTGTTCGTGTGTGCCAGCGCGCGGCGCGGGGTCGCGCCCTGCTGCAGCGCCCGCTGGAGCTCGTCGCGAGCCAGCCGGCACGCGTAGACCGACGTGGCGCCGTGCCCCTCGGCGGTGACGACGTAGGCGACCGCCTGCTGCGGATCCTCGGGACTCACCACGACGTCGAAGTAGTCCAGCCCGCCCCGCGAGCCGTCGCTCAGCGCCGCGTCGACCTCGAAGCCCGGCACGCGCGGCGGCGCGGACGGCACCGTCTTGTCGCGCAGCTGCTTGACCAGGGGGTCCATGGACGCGAGCTGGCCGCCCGACTCCTCCTGCGAGCTGAGCAGCGCAGCGAGGTCGCTCGCGAGGTACTGCACCGAGCTGCCGAGCCGCGTCAGCTCGTCGTTGCCGCCGAAGCGCACGCGGACCTCGCTGCCGCCGCGGCCGAGCTTGCTGACCGCGAGCTGCAGGTCGGTGATGCGCGTCGCGACCTTGCCGCCGAACGACCACGCAGCACCACCGCAGAGCACCGCGCACAACAGCGACAGGCCCAGACCGACCTGCCACGCCTTGGTCACGGCGGCGGCGTCGTCGACCGAGGCCGACAGGTTCTGCACCACCGCGACGGTCACCAAGAAGCCGCCGAGCAGCCCCGCGACCGCGCAGCTGAGGCCGAGGTTGCGCGCGAGACTACCGGTCGCCTTGCTGCCTTTGCGTGCCATGATCGGCGCGCATCATCGCCGAGGACGCACCTGCGCGCACCCGGTAGATCGCCGTCGCGACCAGAACCGCGGCCCCGAGCGCCTCCGCGCCTGCGCCGACAGTGGCCGGGCGTCAGCCCAGCACCGAGAGCGCGACGGGCATCGACAGCCACAGCGCGACGCCGGCGTAGACGCCGGCCACCTGGTCGTCGGCCATGATCCCCAGCGCGCCGGGCAGCTGCTCCAGCCGGTTGCACGGATAGAGCTTGAGAACGTCGAACACCCGGAACCAGCCGAACGCGCCGACGTGCGCGACCCATCCCGGTAGCGCGCCGCCGGCCGACAGCGCGCCGGTCCGCGCGAGCAGGACGAACGTGATGAGCGTGACGAGGTGCCCGACGACCTCGTCGAGCACGAAGGCGCCCGGGTCCTTCTTCGGCCACGTCCGCGCCACGTAGTCCGACTGGCTGCAGCCCCAAGAGAACAACAGCACAGCGACCGCTGACCAGGCCAAGACCGCGTAGTCCGGCAGGAGCCACTGGACCAGGAGCGCGACCGCGACGCCGCCGAAGGTGCCGACGGTGCCCGGCGCGACCGGCGAGAGCCCGAGCCCGCCGCTCGTGATCAGGAACCAACGGACACGGTCCATGTCAGGCCGCACCCTTCATGATCAGCTCACGCGCCTTCACGCAGTAGTTGAGCCCGCTGACCACGGTCAGCACGAGGCTCACCCAGAAGCCGCCGACCGCGGCCCACACCCACAGCTCGCTGCCCGCGACCATCGAGAGCACCGCAGCGACGGTCCAGCACTGCGAGACCATCTTCCACTTACCGAGGCGGTCGGCGCCGAACGCCTGCCCCGTCGACTCGACGTAGCCGCGGATCGCCGTGACCAGGAACTCGCGCGCGATCACCACCACGACGTACCAGTGCGTCAGCACGGCCGTCGCGACCTCGAAGTGCAGCAGCGAGATCATCGTGCCCGAGATCAGGATCTTGTCTGCGAACGGGTCCGCGATCCGGCCGAAGGCCGAGACCATGTTCCACTTCCGCGCGAGGTAGCCGTCCAGGAAGTCGGACACAGCGGCGACCATGAACAGGCTGAACGCGATCCAGGGCAGCAGCTTCGACGGCTCCGCGTCGGCGGCCCGCGAGTACAGCTCCAACAGCACGAACACGAACACCGTCATCACCAGACGGACCATCGTGATCGTGTTGGGGATGTTCATGGGCAGGGGCTGCGCGGTCCGACGACCTCGCCGACCCACTCATAGTCGCCAGCCGACGTGATCTTCGCACGCACCAGATCGCCGGGCGCCGCGGATTCCTTGGCCAGCAGGACGCGGCCGTCGACCTCCGGCGCGTCGGCGTAGCTCCTGCCCACGGCGAACTCGCCGCTCTCGTCGTAGCCGTCGACCAGCACGTCGAGCGTCTCCCCGACCTTGGCGCGGTGGAAGTCGCGCATCACGTCGAGCTGCAGCGCCATCAGCTCTTCGGCGCGCGCCTCTGCGACCTCCGGCTCGACCTGGTCGGCCATGTCGTAGGCGGGCGTGTCCTCCTCACGCGAGTACGGGAACACGCCGAGGCGCTCGAAGCGGTAGTCCTGCACCAGCTCCTTGAGCTGCGCGAAGTCCTGCTCGGTCTCGCCGGGGAACCCCGTGATCAGGGTCGACCGCACCGCGATGCCGGGCACCTCGACGCGCAGCCTGTCGAGGATTCTGCGGACCTGCTCGCTCTTCACGCCGCGCTTCATCGCGCGGAGCATCGGCGAGCTGATGTGCTGGATCGGGATGTCGAGGTAGGGCACCGCGCGCGGGTGCTCGCGCAGGAACGTCGTCAACTCGGGCAGCACCGTGTGCGGATAGGCGTACATCAGCCGGACCCACTCGATCCCGTCGACCTCGGCGAGCTGCTCGAGCAGCACGTGGATCAGCCGCTTCTTCTCGCTGTCCATCCCGTAGTGCGTGCTGTCCTCGGCGACGACCACGAGCTCCTTCACGCCTGCTGTGGCCAGCCCCTGGGCCTCCTCGACGAGCACGTCGATCGGCTTGCTGCGGTTGCGGCCGCGCATGCTGGGGATCGCGCAGAACGTGCAGGTGTGGTCGCAGCCCTCGGAGATCCGCAAATACGCGAAGCTCGTCGGCGTCAAGAGGCAGCGCTTGGCGTCGCTGCGCGGCCCCTTGGGCCTGCCGCCGTCGACGGTCGCGGTCCAACGGCGCTCGCTGCCGTTGACGATCTTGCGCACGACGCCGGGCACGCCGGAGTAGTCCGAGAGGCCGAAGACGCCGTCGAGCTCGGGGATCTGCTCTTGCAGCTGCTCGCCGTAGCGCTGGGCGAGGCAGCCGACGGCGATGACGCCCTTGAGGTTGCCCTGTTCCTTGAGGCCCGCGACCGCGAGGATCGTGTCGATCGACTCCTGCTTGGCCGTCTCGATGAAGCCGCAGGTGTTGACGACGACGACGTCGGCGTCCTCTGCGTCGGAGACGACCTGCAGGCCCTCCTCGAGTACGTGGCCCAGCAGCACCTCGGAGTCGACGAGGTTGCGGGCGCAGCCGAGGCTGACCATGGAGACGCGGATGGCTTCGTTCAAGGTGAGCCTCCGCCTCGGCCCGCCGCGCGCGGGAGCACCCGCGCGCTCGGGCCGGGCGCGCCGCCCGACCGCTAGTCGGGCTTCTGCTGGACGACCCCGACCTTGCTCGGCGTCTCGACGTCGGCGGGCCGGTGCTGGCGCACAGTCTGACCGGACTGATTGATGAAGTTCGCCTGTGCGTTCACCCCGTCGTGCTGGGCAGCGGCGATCCGTTGTTCGCCGGTCCGCGACCGCCGCTGCGGCTTGTT
>JBERSB010000253.1:0-4448 GCA_041236755.1 Luminiphilus sp.
CGCGCCGGCGCCGTCGCGCGCGCGGGTCAAGGCTGCGATCTGGAGCGTCGGGAACGCGCGGCCGGCTGCGAGGTCCCAGAGCCGCAGCGGCGCGAGCACGGCCAAGGCCGCCAGCAACACAGCGGCACCGCGGCGGGGCAGCTGCGCGAACAGCGCGAGCGGCGCGAGCGCGCAGAGCCACACGAACGGCAGGAACAACCGCAGCGCCGTGGGATCTGCCGCGTCGCCGTGGAACCAGGCGAGCACCAGCGCAGTGATCGCGAGCGCCGGCGCTGCTACGAGCACGTCGACGCGGCCGGCGCGGCCGGCGACCACGCGCCAACCCCAGGCGACGACCCCGAGCGCGGCGACGACGCCCGGCAGCGGGTTGGAGAGCGCGGGCCAGAACATCTCCGCGAAGAAGCTCGGCAGGTGATCGCAGAAGTTGCCGACGGAGACGAGCGCGCGCCCAGCGGCTTCGGGCGTGAAGCGCGGGTCTCTTGCGTGGTCGACCAGCAGCAGCAGCGGCGTGACGAGCGTCGGCAGGGGTGCTAGCAGCCACGCGCTCCGACTCCCGAGTCGGAACCGCCCCCGCACGGCCCACGCGACCAGCGCCGCGAGCAGCGCGAGCGCCGGCAGCGACTCGTAGCGCGTCTGGGCGAGCAGCGCGCCGCAGCCGACCAGCGCCGCGAGCCGCGGCTCGTCCGGCCGCGCGACGAACGACAGCGCCGCGAGCGTGGTGAGCAGGAGCAGAACGGCAGCCAGCAGCCCGAAGCCCGCCGAGGTCGCGACCACGCCCGTGAGCGGGACCGACAGCAGCAGGAGCGGCGCCGCCCAGCCGGCCAGCGCGCCGAGCCAGAGCCGCGCCGCTGCGGACGCCGCGAACAGCCCGAGCGCGAGCAGCGCGGCGTTGACCGCGAACGCGTTCTGCAGCCGATAGCCCGACACGTCGTGCAGCACGCTGCACAAGAACGCGAACAGCGTCGGCCGCTTGTCGACCATGTTCTCGAGCAGCAGCGGCTGCCCCTCGAACGGGATCGCGCCCGTCGTCATGACGGCGTGCCGCTGCAGGTGCATGTTCTGCGAGACGCCGACGAGGCTGGTCTCGTCGAACTGCACGCGCATCTGTGGCGGTGAGATCCAGACGACCAGCAGCGCTGCCGCGACCGCAAGGGCTGCGGTCGGCCACCACTCCCGCAGCAGCAGGCCTACCGGCCCCGACCTCGACCGCAGCCGCCACACGAGGCACGGCCCGGTGAGCGCGAGGGTCAGCGGCATCCACCAGTAGAGGATCGCACCGAGCCACCCGAGCCGCGCGGCGTCGTCGCCCCAGCCCCACCACCAGCTCCCAAGCGCAGCCGGCGGCAGCAGGGACACGCCCAGCGGCAACAGCCAGGCAGCACCACGACGCTCGCTCACATCGCGCAGGCTACGCAGGAGCGGACGCGATACCCACCCTCGCTTGGGCGCGGGTCAGAACGAGACCTCGACCTCGCCCTTGGGCTGCCGCGTCGCCTCGAGGTCGACGACCTCCTTGCTCGGCCCCGGCTGACCGCTGACCACGACCTTGTAGTAGCCGGGCTTGAACACCTTCGGCGTGAACCGCGTGCCCCGGATGCGCAGCGTGTAGACCACGTCGCCGGTCGCCTCCTCGACGACCTGCACCACCGGGTTGTCCATGCCGTCTACGACGATCGTCGGCAGCCACGCGCGCGCTTCGCGGCCGTACTGCTCCTGCTGCGTCCGGGTCAAAGGCCAGCCCTCGTAGGGCTTCGCGTTCGGGTCGCGCACGTCGACCATGCGCGGCCAGACCTCGTAGCGCATCGTGCGCTCCTGCTTGTCGAAGTAGACCAGGCCGTAGCCTTCGGCCGCTGGGCCCCACAGCTCGCCGTCCTCGGTCGTCGCGTGCACCCGAGCTGCGTCGGGGTTCACGTAGGCGAGCATGGTGATCTTGTTGCCGAAGCCGTCGCGGTAGTCGCCGCGCATCGGCAGGCCGCCCTCGATCGCGCGCTCGGGCTCGCCGAGCGGCGACCACGCGCGGCCGTAGTGATTGAGGATCGACGGCGAGACGAACGACACGCCGGCGTCGCCGTACTCGTTGACGCCGTGGTGGATCAGGGTCGCGAGGTGCTGGTCGCCGCAGAGCATCGTCGCGAAGCCCCTGCGGATCGCCGCCAGCGCGCGGTTGCGGCCCGACTGCGGCCAGCCGTTGCTGTCGAGGTCGGCGATCAGCCGCATGCCCGGGCGCTTCTCGAGCATCTTCGGCACGTCCTTGCCGCGCACGCCGAGGCCGTGCAGATGAGCGGCGTTGGCGAACACCGTCTGCGACAGCACAGCCTTCATCTCGACGCCGGTCCAGTCCTGTGACCACCGGTCGAGGAACGCGAGCTGGCGCTCGCCGAGCAGGCGGGCCTCGGGGATGTCGAGCCGCGACGTGTCGAAGCCCGGCTCGTTGAAGTGGTCCGAGCGGCCCTTCTTGCCTGCGATCAGGCCGCGCGGCCCGGTCTTGAACTTGCGGTCCTCGATCACGGCGAAGCTGACGCCGCCGACGTCGAGCGCCGTGAAGTAGACGCCGATGCCGCGCGCGACCGGGGTCGGATCGACAGGGTCGGGCAGGTGCCAGCACTGCGCGGCCTGCACCGCGTTGACGTAGTCGGCGGAGTAGTGGTAGCCGCCGCTGTCGCCGGCCGCGTTGTCGGCCTTGATGCCGCCCGCACCCCATACGTTGCCCTGGCCGATGTCGTGGTCGTCGGGGATCGTGACCGTCGGCCGGTCCCGCGTCAGGTCCACGAACTGTCGGCCCCACAAGAGCCACGCGTGGTAGTGGCGCTTGTGGTCGTAGCTCTGGTCGCCTGCGAAGAAGACGAGGTCGGGGTCCTGGTGACGCAGGTTGTCGACGATGTCCTGGCGCGGGCCGCGGTTGAGGTTGTCGTTGCAGCTCAGCGACGCGACCTTGACGGTCCGGCGCTCCACCGGGTCCCGCCGAACGACGCCGTCGAAGGTCGCAGCGCCGCCCGCCGCGGTGACGCGATAGTCGAAGTCGCGGGTCATGTCCCAGCCGTCGACGCGGAAGTGCGCGAGCCAGCGTCCGACGTCGGCCTGTGGCCAGCCGTAAGGGGTCTCGTCGACCTGCACCCGCGCGACCTCGCGCCACGGAGCATCCGCAGCGCCGCGCGGCCGCACCGAGAGCGCCACCTCGCGGTCGATTCCGTCCGCGAGCGGGTAGAGCTGCGCGGTCATCTTCAAGGTGCCCGCGTGCGTCGTGTAGAGCGCGAACGCGACGCTCTGCTCGACCGGCGCAGCCGTGTCGGTCCAGTCCTCGGGCCAGAAGGTCTGCTGGGCAGAGAGCGGCGCGATCCCGATCAGACCGAAGCAGAGCGAGGCGCGTAGGGCGAGTGGGAACATGCCCGGATCTCAGGACATGGCCTGCCCGAAAGCAACGCGCGAACGCGGGCCGCAGCGGCCGCCGGCGCGATTCTGGCCAAATCGAATCCGGACGACGCGCCGCGGCGATAGAACCGATCCCATGAAGATCTGCACGAAGCTGTTCGTCGCGGCGTTCGCCGCCGTCCTGTTCACCGGCTGCGCCGCCACCGAAGGCACAGCGGCCACGGGCGCCCCGACGCTCTGCGTCATCAGCGGCGAGGACGCTGAAGGCGGCCCGACCGCCGAGTTCGACGGCCAGACAGTCGGCTTCTGCTGCAACAACTGCAAGCGCAAGTGGGACAAGATGGACGACGGCGCGCGCCGCGAGGCCATCGCCAAGCTCGACGCAGGTCGTTAGCACCGGCATGACGGCCTGCGCGCGTCGTGCGCGCCGACCGACAACAGCGAGGACCCGGTCACTCTGCGCCGAGAAGCTGCGACACGACCCCCCGAAGCTGGATCGTGCAAGCGTTGGACGTGCGCAGCATCGCCTTGAGCTCGGCGAGCGTCAGCCAGAAGCCGTCGGTATCGCCCGCCCAGTCGTCGATACGGACCGTCTCGTAGCGGCTCACGTCGCGGAAGAAGCGCCCGCCTTCGTCCGACTCCACGGTCGAGGTCCAGAGCCGGGACGCGTCGAGCCACCGCGGCGCATGCAGCGCAGAGCCCGGGTATGTCAACACCGACGGAGCGAGCGCCGCCCCCGTCGCGAGGCCGGGCTCAGCCGCGACGGTGACGAGGAACTCGAGCACGCCGCTACGCTCGCGGCACGCCAGCACCGCGCGCCCCTCGCCATGGCTGTTCACGAGCGGCTGGACCCAGCTCGCCTTCTCGCGGTGCGCAGCGGTGACCTCGTAGAACTCAACCGCGAAGCCCTGGCGCGCTTCGCGCTCGCGCCACCCCCACTCGTCTGCGCACCAGTTGACGAGGTCTTCTAGCGGCACGACCTGCGTCTGCGGCCGGCCTGCAGCGGCGAGCGCGCGGACCACCTCACCGAGCACGTCTGAGCGCAGCGGCGCTGCCGCGCTCGCCTGCACCTCCCGGTT
>JBERSB010000254.1:0-10727 GCA_041236755.1 Luminiphilus sp.
TCCGCAGCAGCGCGGGGCGCGCGCCTTCGGGCCACGGCGCTACGGCCTCGACCTCGAGCTGCGACCGCTTTTCCCGCAGCAGCCAGCGGAGCCGGCCGCCTTCGTCGCCGGCGAGCCAGCTGGTGGCGGCGAGCAGCGTCCCCGGCCCGATGTCGGCGGGGAGCGGCCAGGCTACGGAGACGGACGCCGTCGGCATGCCGGGAACGACGGAGCGGCGTAGCGCCCGCGGCGGACGGATCGCAGTCTGCGCGCCGTCCGCGGGCGCGGGCAGCGACGTCGCGGCGAACACCTCGCGGAGCATCGCCTCGGTCCGGTCAAGGTCGAGGGCCCCGTAGAGCACGTTCGCGGTCCGCTTCGGGTGCTGGCTCGCCTCCCAGGCGGCCAGCGCGTCTGCGCGCTTCGGCGCGGCCATCGGAGGCGGCTCCAGCCGTTCGACGGCAGGCGAGTTCGGCGCGAGCAGGGCCAGCAGCTCGGCGTGCACGCGCCGCTCGGGCCGCCGCGCGTGCTCCTCGGCGCGACGCATCACGCTCGGCAGCCACGCGCGCGCGAGCCCGCGGAGCGCCTGGTCCTCGCGCCGCTCGAGCACCATGCGCGCGACGGCCTCGAGCGCGGGTTCGATCGTGGTCAGCGTGAACACGGCCACGCCGCCTCGCTCGAGCAACTCGACGCGGTGTGCCGGCAGGGCCGCCAGCACGCGCCGGAAGGTGCGGGCGTCGCCGAGCTCGGCGGCGCGCTTGTCGTGCTCGAGCAGGGCCTTGTTGTTGTCGACGTTGCCAGGGTCGCGCATCTTGAGCTGCCACGCCTCGTCGAGCGCGCGGATCGCGGCGCGCTCGGCGTCGACGTCGCGGCTGCCCGTGCGCCAGGTGCCGCCCAGCGAGGCGCGCACTGCAGTCAAGGTCAGCCCGCTGAAGCCGGGCGGGTCGTCGCGGCCGTCGATCCAGCAGGCCAGCGCCCAGTGGATCTGGCGCTGCTGCATGTCGCGCACGAGCAGGAAGCGGCTGCCGTCCGGGGTCACGAGCGCGCGCGTCTCGCGCGGCTCCGTCGCTTGCGTCGGCGCCTGTTCGGAGGCGTCGTCGGCGGGAGCGGCTGCTGCGGCTGGCGGCGGAGCCGGGTCCTGCGGGCGCGGGTTCTCCTGGGACGCGGCGGACGCGGCCAGCATCACCAACGAGGCCGCTGCCAGTGCTGCGCTGCTACGCCATCGCGGCGTCGACTTCGTCGCCGCGGCCTTCACCGCCCTGTCCGCTCGGGTGGATGCGCAGGCCCGAGCGCGGGCTGCAGATCCCGCGCTTGCTGTCGGCGACGAACTCGACGATCTCGCGGCAGATGGGGTCGCCATACAGGGAGCTGTCACGGACGAACTCGAGTCGCTGGTGCAGGGTGCCGGCACGCCAGAAGAGTAGTCGGAACACGCGCTTGACGAGAGCCTTCTGTTCGGGCGTGTAGCCGTTGCGGTGCAGGCCGACCTTGTTGACCGCGACCAGCTTCGCGCGGTCGCCCTGGATCATCGCGAACGGCGGCGCGTCGTGGGAGACCATCGCGCCCGCGCCGACCATCACGAGCTTGCCGACCCGCGCGAACTGGTGGATGCCGACCATCGCGCCGAGGATCGCGCGGTCGCCGATCTCGGTGTGGCCTGCGGCCATCGCGCCGTTGGTGAAGACGACGTGGCTGCCGACCGTGGAGTCGTGCCCGATGTGCGCGCCGACCAGGAGCATGTTGTGGTCGCCGACGGTCGTCGTGCCGTCACCGAACGGCGTGCCGCCGTGGATGGTCACGTGCTCGCGGATCTTGTTGTTCGAGCCGATGCGGAGCTTGCCAAGGCCGCTGGTCGACTTGAGCTTCTTGTCCTGTGGGGTCGTGCCGATCGAGCAGAACGGGTAGAGATCGCACTCCTCGCCGATCCACGTGTCGCCGTCGACGACGACGTGCGCGACGAGTCGGGTCCTGGCGCCGAGCCGGACCTGCGGACCGATCACGCAATACGGTCCGATCTCGACGTCGTCGCCGAGCTCGGCGCCGGGCGCAACGATCGCGGTGGGGTGGATGCCCATCTAACGGTGGGGAGGTCTGTTCTGGCGAATGGGAGCGGCTTCGACCTCTCAATGTCTACCCTAGGCCGGACGACCGCGCTAGCCTGGGGCCGCTCACCGGCTGCCTGCAGCACCCGCTGCACCCGCTGACGCGTCGGTGTTGTGGGCGATTCGGCGCAAGGCCGGTTCTAGTAGACGTCTACGCAAGCATGATTTCGGTTCTCCAGGTGCATCCTCGCTCCACGTGGCCGCAGCGCCGTCGTCGTCAACGCGTCGGCACGAGGTGCTGTGCATGAGCGTCGTGCGAGGTGAGTGCGTCGCGCCGGGCATCGCCGTCGGGCCGGTCTACCTGCGCGGCTTCGCCGACCAGAGCGCAGGCCCGCGCATCGCGGCGGACGAGGTCGAGTCCCAGCTCGACTGCCTGCAGCAGGCGTTCGCGAAGAGCCGCGCGCAGACCGAGGAGATCAAGCAGAAGCAGGCGGACAGCCTCGGCGAGGCCGAGCTGCGCATCTTCGACGCGCACCTCGCGTACCTCGGCGACGCGATGTTCGTCACCGAGATCGAGGCGCAGATCATCAAGGAGCGCCTCTCGGCGCGCGAAGCAGCGCAGGCGGTCTTCGAGAAGTACGACCGGATCTTCTCGCTGGTCGAGAGCGACCTGCTGCGGCGTCGGGCGAGCGACCTCCGCGACGTGGCCACGCGCCTGCTGCGCAACATCGAGAGCGACGACGAACGAGGCGGCGCGGGCGCGCCCAAGGGGCCGTACGTGCTCGCGGCCAAGAAGCTGACGACGGCCGACATGTTCAACCTCGACAACGAGCGGGTCGAGGGGATCGTCGCAGAGGAGGGCGGCATGAGCTCGCACGCGGCGATCCTCGCGCGGAGCATGGGCATCCCGACCCTCAGCGGCATCCGCGACCTCGGCAAGCTGCTCCGGGACGGCGACCTCGTCGTGCTCGACGCCACCGAGGGCGAGCTCGTGACGAGCGCCAGCGACGTCGCGCTCGCCGAGGCGACCTTGGCCGCGCAGCGCTGGAAGGACACCAAGGCCGGCGCTGCTGCCGAGGAGGAGGCGCTCGCGCACAAGACCCGTGACGGCGTCGCCGTGCACGTGCTCGGCTCGTGCGGCAGCCCGGGCGAGGCGGGCCTCGTGCAGACGTCCGGCATGGAGGGCATCGGCGTCTACCGCACTGAGCTGCAGTTCCTGGCCAGCGAGGCGCGCCCGACCGAGGACGAGCTGACGGAGAGCTACCGGACCATCGTCGAAGGGCAGGCCGGCAAGCCGGTGGCGTTCCGCCTGCTCGACGTGGCGGCGGCCACGCTGCAGGTCGCACAGCGGCACCAGGAGCGCAATCCGGCGATGGGTCGCAAGGGCGTGCGCGGGCTGCTCGCCAACCAGGAGGTGCTGCGCATGCAGCTGCGGGCGATCCTGCGCGCGGCGCACGACTCGACGAGCGTCGCCGTGCTGGTTCCGTTCGTCACCAGCATCGCGGATCTGCAGCGCGTCAAGGCAGCCGTGGTCGAGGAGCGCGTCGGGCTGATGAAGGCCAAGGTCCGCTGCGCCGCCGACCTCAAGCTCGCGCCGGTGATCGAGGTGCCCGCGGCGGCGATGTCGCTCGGCGCGCTGCTCAACGAGAGCGACTTCGCGGTCGTGGCGCTCGACGATCTGCAGGCCAACCTGCTCTCCGCGGACCGCGACAACGCGGGCGTGCGCGACTACTACGAGATGGTCCACCCCGCTGTCTTCGAGACGCTCGCGCGGATGTCCAAGGACGCGGCGCGCAAGGGCAAGCAGGTCGTGCTGTTCGGCGAGACGGCAGCCGAGCCCGAGCGGGTGCCGTTCTACATCGGGGTCGGCTACCGGAGCTTCTCGGTCGCGCCGGTGCGCCTGCGCGGCATGACCAAGGTCCTGCAGCGCTACACCGTGGACGAGTGCCGCCGCATCGCGGCGCGCATGCTCGAGGCGCCCCGCACCCTCGACGTGCAGAAGGTGCTGGTCGGGCTCGAGCTGGAGTAGGGCGACACGGGGGGGGGGCAGGAGCGCCTGCTGGCCGCCTCGGCGCCGGCCCGCGCCCTGGGCCGACGGGGGGATGTCGAGCCGCGTCGGGCGGCGGCTACAATGCGGCGGCGCCGCCACCGCCCCCGGCGGCGTCTCACCGGAAGGCACCATGAGAATCACGTCCGCGCTCCTGTTCACGTCCCTCTGCAGCGGCCTCAGCGCGCAGATCACGCTGACCGTCAGCCCCACGGCGTTCGACCCGTCGGCGATCGGGCTCACCTACTCGAACCCCGGCGTCAACTTCTTCGACCTCGACGTCGTCTCCGCGACCGGCATCACGCTGCGCGCGATGGAGATCCCGACCCAAGAGCCGGTCGGCACGCCGGGCACGATCGAGCTGTGGGTGCAGACCAACGCGACGTCGCACGTCGGCCTCGAGAACCTCGCGACCGCGCCCGCGCCGAGCAACGATCCGAGCGGCTGGCAGCTGCTGACCTCGGGTCAGTACACGTCCGGAGGCTTCGCGGTCTCGTCGACGACGTGCCAGTCGGCGTTCACCGTCAACGTGCCCGACACCTACCTCGCGCCGGGCAACTACGGCTTCGCCATCGTCTACGTCGACGTGAACCACCAGTTCTACGGCGTGACCACCTACCCGGCGCCGCCGGGCACGTTCTTCGACGGCAACCTCGAGGTGTCGAACGGCACCACCTCGGCCAACCCGTGGGGCCAGCCGCTGGGCGCCTTCACGTTCAACGGCAACACGTATGCGGGCACGATCGCCGACTTCGGCATCACCTACGACGTCGGCCCGGTCCCACACGCGTGCGCAGAGGTCGAGCCCATCGGCGAAGGCTCAGGCGGCAACATCGCGTCGTGGTTCGACCTGATCGAGGACGCGAACGTGGTCAACGCGACGCTCCAGGGGCGTGGGCTCGAGTTCACCAACACGGTGACGGGCTACCTGATCTCCGAGGCGGCCAACCCGCAGTTCCGGCCGGCGTCGGGCAACGAGACGATCATGCCAGCGGTCGACGACGGCGAGTTCCAGTTCACGCTGCCCAACCTGGCCGTCCCGTACCCGACGGCGCTCGGCGGCTCGACGACGCAGGACGTCTGGGTGCACTCCAACGGCTACATCTCGCTCACCGGACCCAACGACCCGCTGTTCTTCGTGCCGATCGACCCGCAGGCGGCGATGGACCAGGACCAACTGACGTTGTTCGTGGCCTACCACGACTTCAACCCGACGGAGCCCGGCAGCGGCCAGATCCTGATCGAGGAAGACCTCGCAGCGCTGCCCAACCCGAAGCTCTACATCACCTGGGACAACGTCGAGAGCTACCCGCTGACGGCGACGAACCCGAGCACGGTGCAGGTGCAGATCGACCTCGTGCTCGGCAACATCGTCGTCGTCTACCAGAACATCGACGCGGTCGGCGGCAGCACGGTCGCCGGTGGGGACGACACGATCATCGGTTGGTCTCCCGAGGGCGTTTCGCCGCCCGTGCCCGAGGGCACCTTCGCGACGCTCGGCCTCACGGGGGCCACCAGCAACTTCTTCGGCCAGCTGCCCGAAGTCCTGCCGCTCGGCCTGGACGTCATCGGCCAGGCGTTGCTCGGCGGCAGCCTCGACCTGCAGACGATCAACATCCCGCCGGTGCCGAGCATCGGGACGACCCTGCTCGACACGGTGGTGACCGCGCCGTTCCCGCTCGATCCGCTGGGCGCGCTGCCGGGCACGGTGACCTACCTGCCGGTTGTCACGTCGCTGCTGTTCACGATCGACAACAACAACTCGTCGGTCACCGTGCCGGTGCCGAACAACTCCGGGCTCGTCGGCGTCGAGATCTACTCGCAGTCGTTCTGGTTCGACCTGCCGCAGCTGATCGCGGGCAACATCTTCGGCAACGTCCGCGGCTCGAACGCGGTCCGCATCAAGATCGGCAACTTCTGAGCAGCGGCGCCGTCAGCGCAGCGGCCGCCGCGTGAGCACCTCGTAGCGGGGGCCGCGCGGCGTCAGCCGGCTCTCGTAGACGGACAGGCTCGGCGGCGCGAACGGCTTGTCCTTGAGCTCGCCCGACAGCTCGGTGAGCTGGTCGAGCAGCGCCAGCGCGCCGAAGTTGCCCTTCACGCGGCCGAGCGTGACGTGCGGTGAGAAGCCGCGCTTCTCGCGCGCGACGCCGTAGACGGCGCCGAGCTCCTCGAGCTCGCCGTGGATCCGGTAAAGGGTCTCGACGTCGCCGGCGAGGCTCGCCCAGACGACCCGCGGCAGCCCGCGCGGCGGATACGCGCCGAGGCGGTCCAGCGACAGAGAGACCGGGGCCGCGTCGACGCGCTCGACGTGGTCACACAGGGCGTCGACGCCTGCCGGCGACAGCTCGCCTGCGAACAGCATCGTGAGGTGCATCTGTTCGCGCGGGACCCAGCGGATCTGGTAGCGGTCGCGCAGCGGGCCGACCACCGCGGCGAGGTGGTTGCACACCGGCGCGGGGAGGTCGAAGGCGACGAAGCAACGCACGCGAGGATGCTAGCCTGCCGCCGCCCGCGCCGTGATAGAAGAAGCCCATGCCTACGACTCCGTGCTTCCAGGTCGACGCCTTCACCAGCCGCGCGTTCCGCGGCAACCCGGCCGCCGTCTGCCTGCTCGACAAGGGGCGGACCGCCAAGTGGATGCAGGACGTCGCCGCCGAGATGAACCTGTCGGAGACGGCGTTCGTGGTGCCGCTGAAGTCTGGCTTCCGCCTGCGCTGGTTCGCGCCGGTCTGCGAGATCGACCTCTGCGGCCACGCGACGCTCGCCACGGCGCACGTGCTCTGGAGCGAGGGCATCGCGCCGACGGACTCCGCGCTGCGGTTCCAGACGCGCAGCGGCGAGCTGGCCGCGCGGCAGCGCGGGCGCGGCATCGAGCTGGACTTCCCGGCGCGGCCGCAGCTCCGCGGCGCGGTGCCCGAAGCGGCGCTGACCGCGGCGCTCGGCGCGCGGCCGAAGAACGTATGCAGGGTCGCAGACGACTTCGTCTTCGAGGTCGCGAGCGAGGCCGCGGTGCGCCGCGTCAAGCCGGACTACGCGGCGCTCGCCAAGGTCAAGATGCGCGGGGTGATCGTCACGGCCAAGGGGGCGGGACGGCACGACTTCGTCAGCCGGTGGTTCGGTCCGCGCACGGGCGTCGACGAAGACCCCGTCACCGGCTCTGCGCACTGCGCGCTGGCGCCGTACTGGGGCGAGCGGCTGGGCAAGGCCAAGATGCGCGGCTATCAGGCCTCGCCGCGCGGCGGAGAGGTGGAGGTCGAGCAGGTGGGTGACCGCGTGCTGCTCCGCGGCCAGGCCGTGACGGTGATGCGCGGCCAGCTCACCTGCTGACCCGAGCGCCCTCGCCGTGCCACTCGGCGGTCAGGTCGCACCACATCGCCAGCCCCTGGAACGGGGCCGCGTCCGCGTAGCGTGCGCGGATCTGCCCGTCGCTCGGCGACGCGTCGCGCCCGTCCAGCTGCGCGAGCCGCGCGCGGCACCAGCTGTCGATGGCGAGGTGCTCGTAGTGGCCGCAGAGCCGCATCATCTGGCCGGCCGCGTAGGGCCCGAAGCCGCGCAGCCCGCAGATGCGCCGCCAGAGCCGCTCGCTGTCCGGCTCGCCGTAGAACGCCGCGTCGTCCAGCGCGCCGGACACGAACGCCTCGCACAGCTCCAGCGCCGCGCGGGCGCGGTAGCCGCAGCGCACCACGTCTCGGTAGAAGGCCTCGTCGCGCAGGCACTGGCGCGCCGTCGGGAAGGCGCGCGCGCCGCTCGGCGCGCGCGGACCCAGCGCCTCGACCAGGTTGCGCGTCATCGCTTCGGTCGCCGACCACGTCACGTTGGTCGTGAACAAGAGCTTCATCAGGTCTTCGAACGCGGTCGCCGAGCGCAGCAAGCGCCCGCCGCCCCGCCGCGCGACCCAGCGCCGCTGCGGAGTGCGGCGGCACTGTCGGTGGAAGGCGCCGAGGTCTTCGTCGAGCCGGAGCATGTGCCGGACCTGCGCGCGCGCGCGCCCGAGCTGCTCGCGCGAGAGCGCGCGGCGCGCGGTCAGGGTCAGCCGCACCGCGCGGCCGTTGTGCTGCGCGACCGCGTCGACGGTCGCAGCGCCCAGCCGCAGCGCGGTGTGCCAGCGCGCGGTCTCCTCGTCAAAGCGGTGCGGCGCGAGCGCGATCCAGCCGTGTCCGAACAGGCTGACGCGCCAGTCGAACGGCGGTGCGGTCTCGACGCGGGTCTGGTGGCAGCGCACGGCCGCGATCAGAGCGCGGAAGGCGGCCGCCGCCAAGCGGGCTATTCGAGCGCCGCCGCGATCGCCTTGCGCAGCTCGGCGGAGTCGGGCGCGGTGCCGGACTTGTAGAAAGCGATCGGCGCGCCGTCCTTGCCGACGAGGTACTTGCAGAAGTTCCACGACGGCGCCTTGCCGGTCGCCTCGGTCAGCGCCGTGTAGATCGGGCTCTGGCCGTCGCCGCCCTTGGTCTTGATCTTGGAGAACATCGGGAAGGTGACGCTGAACTTGTCGGTGCAGAACGCCTTGATGTCCGCTTCGCTGCCCGGCTCCTGGCCGCCGAACTCGTTGCTCGGGAAGCCGAGCACGGCGAAGCCCTTGTCGGCCATCTCGCTGTGCAGCTGCTGCAGGCCCGCATACTGGCGCGTGTAGCCGCATTCGCTCGCCACGTTGACGAACAGCGTGACCTTGCCGGCGTAGTCGGCCAGCGAGACCTTCTCCCCGTCGATCGAGGTCGTCTCCAGCGCGTAGACGCCAGCGGCCGCGCCGGCCTCCGGGGCGTCCGCCGCGGGCGCCGCAGTGTCGGCAGCCTTGACGTCGGCAGCGCCGCTCGCGCCGGCGCCAGAGCCTTCGGCGGCCGTGGGGGTGCAGCCCGCAGCGGCCGCGAGCAGAGAAGTGAGGAGCAACAGCTTGGAGAGGTTCGTCATGGGGTTCGTTCGAATCGTGGTGAGGGCGAATTCGCGCCCTTTGCGGCATCGGATGCGTCCAGACCGCCGCCCGCTGGCGCTGCTACGGCGCCTCAGCCGTGGAGAGCGGCTCCCCTGACGTGCTCCAGCCACGGCGCCGGGCTCTGCCCGGCGAACGCATCGCGGAACCGCTCCGGGCTCGCGGCCAGCTCGGCGAAGCGCGCCCGCGCGTCCCGCAGGATCACGTCGTGGTCGAACGCGAGCGCCGGCGGCCGCCGCGCCGGGAACCAGCGGCACTGCGCGGCGTCGTCGCCGGCGACGGGTGCAGCCTCTTCGGGTCCGCACACGGCCAGGAACGCCACGCCGACGGTGTGGCCGCGCGGGTCGCGGTGCGGCGTGCCGTAGGCGCCGAGCTGCACCATCGGGCCGAGCTCCAGGTTGGTCTCCTCCAGCATCTCGCGGCGCGCCGCAGCTTCGAGGTCCTCGTGTTCGTCGACGAAGCCGCCGGGCAGCGCCCAGGTGCCCGCGAACGGTTCGTGGCCGCGCTCGATCAGCAGCACGCGCAGCTCGTCCTGCGCCCCGACCGTCGCGAGCACGGCGTCGACGGTGACGCCCGGGCGCGGATACTCGTAGGTGTAGGCCACGGCTACACGGTGGCGTGCGCGGCTGCGCCTGGCAACGCGCGGCCGCGGAAAGCGCGCGGGGGTTGATCGCAGCACCGGCGCGCCGATCATCAGAGCATGCCCCTCCTCGTCGCGTGCACGCTGGCCGCGCTCCTGTCCCCGCAGGAACCGCAGGAGCACTGGGCCTACCGGCCGCCGGTGCGCCGCGAGCTGCCTGCGGCAGCCAAAGCGCCGATCGACGCGTTCCTCGCCGCGAAGTGGCTGGCGGAGGGGCTGGAGCCCGCAGAACCCGCGGCGCGCGAGGTGCTGGCCCGCCGGGTGTTCCTCGACGTGATCGGCCTGCCGCCGACGGTCGGCGAGCTCGAGGCGTTCTTGTCGGATCGCGCGCCGGACGCCTACGAGCGGCTGGTCGACCGCCTGCTCGCGTCGCCGCACTACGGCGAGCGCTGGGCGGTGCCGTGGCTCGACCTCGCGCGCTACGGCGACACGCACGGCTACAACTTCGACGGTGGCCGCTCGATCTGGCCGTACCGCGACTGGCTGATCACGGCGCTCAACGCCGACATGCCGTTCGACCGCTTCACGATCGAGCAGCTCGCGGGCGACCTGCTGCCCGACGCCGACGAGTCGACGCGCATCGCGACCGGGTTCCACCGCAACACGATGCTCAACAACGAGGGCGGCGCGGACCCCAAGGAGGCGCGCTGGGAGCGCCTCGTCGACCGCGCCAGCACCACCGGCACGACGTGGCTGGGCAGCACGTTCCACTGCGCGCAGTGCCACGACCACAAGTACGACCCGCTGTCGCAGCGCGAGTTCTACGGGATGGTCGCGTTCTTCGAGACGCAGGACGAGGTCGACCTCGAGCGCGCAGACGGCGCCAAGACCATGGTGCTGCGGGAGAAGGACGGCGCGCAGCCGGTCACGCGGCTGCGCATCCGCGGCGCCTTCGACAGCCCGGCTGCAGAGGTGCGCGCGCACGTGCCCGCCGCGCTGGGGCCCGCGCTGAAGGAGGTCGTCGGCGACGCAGCGCTCGACCGGCTCGCGCTCGCGCGGTGGATCGTCTCGCCCGACAACCCGCTCACCGCGCGCGTCGCCGCCAACCGGATCTGGATGGAGCTGTTCGGCGAGTCGCTGGTGGCGACGCCCGAGGAC
>JBERSB010000255.1:0-2570 GCA_041236755.1 Luminiphilus sp.
GGGTCTCGCTCAAGCCGGCGCCGGTCCAAGTCCGCACGGCGGTCGGGCGGTCGCTCGCGGGGTTGGTCGTCGAAGCACGCGAGAAGGGCCTGCTGTTCTCGATCGACGTCGATCCCGACGTGCCGCCTTGGATCGAGCTCGACGCGCTCCGGCTCGGTCAGGTGCTCCTGAACCTCGCGGGCAACGCTGTGAAGTTCACCGACGAGGGTGAGGTGCGTGTGGCGGTGACCTCACGTGCCGAGGGTGACGGGCTGGTTCTCAGGATCGAGGTGACGGACACGGGTGACGGGATCTCGGTCGAAGACCAGGCGCAGATCTTCGAGCATTTCTCGCAGGGCTCTGCCGGTGGGGAGCGGGGTATGGGCACAGGGTTGGGTTTGACGATCACGCGTCAGCTGGTCGACCTCAGGAGAGGAGAGCTCCGACTGGAATCGACCGTTGGGCAAGGGTCTACGTTCTGGATCGAGCTCCCGACGCGCGTGGTCGATGCGCCCGCTGTGCAGCCGCAGGTCTACGTGCAGGTGGACGCGCGGTTGTCCGTGCTGGTCGTCGAGGACCACGAGCTGAACCGCAAGATTCTCTGCCGCATGCTGGGAACGCTGGGCTTGGCGCCGAGCGTCGCGTGCGACGGGCGCGAAGCAGTCGCGGCGGTGTCCGCAGGGCACTTCGATCTCGTGCTGATGGACTGCCGTATGCCGGTCATGGACGGCCTCGAGGCAGCGCGCGCGATCCGCGCGGCCGAGGCGGACGGCCCGTCGCGCGTGCGCATCGTCGCGCTCACGGGCAACACGAGCGCAGAAGACTTGGACGCGTATCGGCGCGCAGGCATGGACGGCATGGTGCCCAAGCCGGTTGCGCTGGAGGATCTGCGAGCGCTGCTGGCGGAGACCTCGGTCCGGGAGCGCGCGTAGCCGCGGCGCTGCCGCCGCTACTTGTCCTCGGTGCTCTTGAGCACCGACAGGAACGCCTTCTGCGGGATCTCGACGCTGCCGACCATGCGCATGCGCTTCTTGCCCTTCTTCTGCTTCTCGAGCAGCTTGCGCTTTCTGGAGATGTCGCCGCCGTAGCACTTGGCGGTGACGTCCTTGCGCATCGCGGAGATGTTCTCGCGCGCGATGAACTTGCCGCCGATCGCGGCCTGCAGCGCGACCTCGAACTGGTGGCGGGGGATCTCCTTGCGCAGCTGCTTGAGGATCTTGCGGCCGCGGGACTCGGCCTGGTCCTTGTGCGTCAGGAACGACAGCGCGTCGACCTCCTCGCCGCTGACCAGGATGCGGACCTTGACTAGGTTGGACGCCTCGAAGCCCTCGACCTCGTAGTCCATCGTGCCGAAGCCGCGCGTCAGCGACTTCAGCTGGTCGTGGAAGTCGAAGATGATCTCGGCGAAGGGGATGCGGAAGCCCAGCATCACGCGCTCCTTGCCGTAGTAGTCGGTCGAGATGTAGACGCCGCGCCGCTCGGTGCAGATCTTCATGACTGCGCCGATGAACTCGCTCGGCACGACGACGTTCACGCGCGTGATCGGCTCGAGGTACTCTTCGATGAACGTGCCGTCGGGCAGGTCGCTCGGCGAGTGGATCTCCTTGATCTCTCCGTCGGTGAGCTGCACGCGGTACCGCACGCTCGGCGCGGTCTGCACGATGTCCATGTCCTCCTCGCGCTCGAGCCGCTGCTGGATGACCTCCATGTGCAGCAGGCCGAGGAAGCCGCAGCGGAAGCCGAAGCCCAGCGCGTCCGACGTCTCGGGCTCGAAGGTGAACGAGCTGTCGTTGATGCGCATCTTCTCGAGCGACTTGCGCAGGTTGTCGAACTCGCTCGGGACGGTCGGGTAGAAGCCGCAGTAGACCATCGGCTTCGGCTCGCGGAAGCCCGGCAGGGGCTCGGAGCGCAGGTCCGCGGCCTTGTGCGTCACGGTGTCGCCGACGATCACGTCGGCGAGCGTCTTGATGTTGGCGACGACGTAGCCGACCTCGCCGGCGCTCAGCTGCGGGAACGCCTGCATCTCAGGAGTCAGCTTGCCGACCTCGAGCACCTCGTGCTCGGTGTCGGTGCCGAGCATGACGATCTCGTCGCCCTTCTGGATCGTGCCCGTCATCACCCGCACGTAGATGACGACGCCGCGGTAGTCGTTGTAGACCGCGTCGAACATCAGTGCCTGTAGCTTGCCCGCCGGGTCACCGGTCGGCGGCGGGATCAGCGCGACGATCGCGTCGAGCACCTTCTCGCACTGCAGGCCGGTCTTCGCCGAGACCGCGATCGCGTCCTCCGCGGGGATGCAGATCGCGTCCTCCACCTGCTGCGCGACGTGGTCGGGCCGCGCGTGCGGGAGGTCCATCTTGTTGAGCACCGGCACGACCGCGAGCTTGGCCTGCTCGGCGAGGTGCGCGTTGACGACGGTCTGTGCCTCGACGCCCTGCGACGCGTCGACGAGGAGCAGCGCGCCCTCGCAGGCCTGCAGCGACTTGAGCACCTCGTAGTTGAAGTCGACGTGGCCGGGCGTGTCGATCAGGTTGATGAGGTAGGTCTTGCCGTCGGGTGCCGCGTAGTTCATCGACACCGCGCGCGCCTTG
>JBERSB010000256.1:0-26087 GCA_041236755.1 Luminiphilus sp.
GGCGCTGCAGCAGGACCTCGTCACCCAGAGCGTGCTCGGCATGCCCCACGTCGAGCGCAACGGCCACCGCTACCTGCGCGGGCTGGACCACCTGCCGGAGCCGGTCGCACAGCGAGCGCTCGACGAGCACAGCGACCTCTACCGCCCGCTGGGAACCGGCGCTGCCGTGCGCATCCAACAAGGCGAGGTGCGCGTGCGCTCCGCGCTCGACGCGGTCGGCTACGGCACGGCGATCGACGACTTCGGGCTCGCGCTCGAAGTCGTCGCCGAGGCCTGACCTTGCAAGCGCGCGCGCCGCGGACGACAGTCAGGCGGTGCGCGTGCAAGCCCCTGGCCACTTCCGCTCGGCGACCGACTTCGCGGCGCACCTGCGCAAGGTCGCCTCGGACTGGCTGATCGACGAGCAGCTCGAGCCGGACGGTCCGCTCGCGCAGCCGGTCGAGGTCCACGGCCGCGTGCTGCAGAACCGCTTCGCGTGCCACCCGATGGAGGGCTGGGACGGCACGGCAGACGGCCGCCCGACCGAGCTGACGCTGCGTCGGTGGGGCAACTTCGGCCGCAGCGGCGCGGCGCTCGTGTGGGGAGGCGAGGCGTTCGCCGTGCAGCGAGACGGGCGCGCCAACGGCCGCCAGCTCTACCTCGACCCGGACGTCGACGTCGCGGCGACGTTGGCAGCGCTCCTCGACGCGCTGCGGTCCGGCGCGCGCGCGTGCGGCGACAGCGGCGCGGAGCAGTTCGTCGGCCTGCAGCTGACGCACAGCGGCCGGTTTGCGCGCCCCGACGGTCCGCCGGCGCCGCTGCTCGCGCACCGCCACCCGCAGCTCGCGGCGAAGCACCCGCACACCGAGGGCGCGCACGTGCTCACGGACACCGAGCTCGAGGCCATCGGCGAGAACTACGTGCGCGCTGCGAAGCTCGCGCGCGAGGCGGGCTTCGACTTCGTCGACGTCAAGATGTGCCACGGCTACCTGATGCACGAGCTGCTCGGCGCGCGGCAGCGAGACGGCGCCTACGGCGGCGACTTCGAGGGGCGCACGCGCCTGTTCGAGCACGTCGTCGCGGGCATCAAGAGCGCGTGCCCCGGCCTGCACATCGGCGTGCGCCTCTCGCTCGCCGACACGATCCCCTACGAGAAGGACCCCGAGAGCCGGCGCGGCCGTCCGATGGCGTGCGACGGCGCGTACACGCACGGCTTCGGCGTCGACCAGGCGGACCCCGCGTGCATCGACCTGCGCGAACCGTTCCGGCTGCTGCAGCGCTTCGAGCAGCTCGGGATCGAGCTGGTCAACGTCACGCTCGGATCGCCCTACCACAACCCGCACCTGCAGCGGCCTGCGGCCTACCCGCCGAGCGACGGCTACCTGCCGCCGGACGATCCGCTGGTGTTCGTCAAGCAGCACCTCGACGCCGTGCGCGCGGCGAAGATGGCCGCGCCCAAGCTCAAGCTGGTCGGCACCGGCTACACCTACCTGCAGGAGTGGCTGGCGCACTGTGGCCAGCGCGAGGTCCGCGACGGCCACGCGGACTTCGTCGGGCTGGGCCGCATGCTGTTGAGCTATCCGGAGCTGTGCCGTGACGTGCTCGCCGGCCGCGAGGTGCAGCGCAAGCGCATCTGCCGCACCTTCAGCGATTGCACCACGGGGCCGCGCAACGGCATGATCAGCGGGTGCTTCCCGCTCGATCCCCACTACAAGGCGATGCCCGAAGCAGCCAAGGTCAAGCAACTGCGCGAAGGCGCGAAGTAGGATTGCATTGAAAGAGCTTCACGGCGGCGATCTCGACCAGGTGCGGCAGGGTCTGCGGATGGCCGCGCCGCCCGACCCGGAGCGGCTCGCGGACGAGAAGCGCGCGCTCGCCGAGCTGGACGGGGCGCCGCTGAAGCAGCGCTGGAGCGGCTACCTGAAGTTCATCGGGCCCGGCTACCTGCAGAGCGCGATGACGCTCGGCAGCGGCACAGCCGCCAGCAGCCTCTTCGCAGGCGCCGTGTTCGGCTACGACCTGCTCTGGGTCGCGCCGGTCGGGATGCTGCTGGGCATCCTGGCGATGGGGGCGGTGTCCCACCAGACGCTGTCGACGGGTGAGCGGGTCCTGCCGGCGATGGCCAGGCACGCGCACCCCGTCGTCGCGTGGGGCTTCGCGCTGGCGGCGATGGTCGCCTCGATCGTCTGGCACTTCCCGCAGTACAACCTCGCGGCGTCGTCGCTCGTGGACGCTGCGAGCACGCTGGGACTCGACGGCGTGCCGAAGATGGCGGCGAGCACGTTCGTGCTGATCTGGGCCGTGCTGCTGTCGACGATGTACGGCAAGAGCCCGCGCCTGGTGCGCGTCTACGAGCGGTTCCTCAAGTACACCGTGTGGGGCATCGTGGTGATGCTCCTTTGGGTCCTGCTCAACACCGACACGGACGGGGGCGGCGTGCTGGCGGGCTTCGTCCCGAACCTGCCCGAGGACCGCGGCGAGTTCCGCAGCATCGACCTCGCCGTCGCGGGCATCGCTGCAGCGGTCGGCGTCAACATGCTGCTGCTCTACCCCTACAGCCTGCTGGCGCGCGGCTGGGGTCGCGAGCACCGCGGGCTGGCGCGGTTCGACCTGTTCGCCGGCATGCTGGTGCCCTACGCGCTGGCGAGCTCGTTGATGGTGATCGCCGCGGCCAACACGCTCGGGGACCTCGACATCCAGAAGTCGGCGGCCGTCGGCGAGATGGGCCGCGTGCTCGGCGAGGTCGTCGGCCCCGTGGCCGGCACGCTGATCTTCGACCTCGGCATGCTGGCGATGGCGCTCAGCACCATCACGCTGCACATGGTCTGCTGTGGGTTCGTCGCGATGGAGTGGTTCGGGCTGCCCTTCGGCTCGCTGAGTCAGCGGCTCTGCATGCTGCTGCCGGTGCCCGGGTTCCTGGCGCCGCTGTTCTGGGGCGACCTCGCGATCTACCTGGCGATCCCGACCACGATCCTGTGCGGCGCGATGCTGCCGATCGCCTACGTCGGCTTCCTGCTGCTGCAGCGCAGCAAGGAATACCTCGGCGCGGACCGCCAGACCGGCCTCGCAGGGCTGCTCGCGACCGGCGGCCTGTTCGTCGCGATGCTCGTCATCATCGTCTCGATGGTCGCGCGGTACGCCGGATGAGCGACGGCCGCGCGGTCGCCTTCCGGCTCTGCTACGGCGCGCTGCACGTCGTGCCGGGTGTCGACTACGAGGACCTCGGCCACAGCCTGGACGCGCCCGGCACAAGCGCCGAGATCGAACGGCACCTCGACTGGGAGGCCACCATGCAGCTGCGGCGGGACCTCGACGCGCAGGGGGTCGGCGTCGCCGAGGCGATGGACACCGCGCAGCGGTTCTTCCTCGGCTGGCCGGCCGCGCGGCGGTTGATCGCCGAGACCGGCGCCCTCCGCCTCCAGAACGGCTTCTGCGCGGGCGCAGGCACCGACCAGGTCAAGCGCGTGGAGCGCCACGCCGATCTGATCGACGCGGTCGTCGAGCAGTGCGCCTACATCAGCTCGCACGGCGGCGTGCCCGTGATCCTGCCGATGCCGTGGCTCTGCGAGCAGCAGGCCGGCGAAGCCGAGTTCGTCGACGTCTACGGGGAGATCATCCGTCAGGTGCGCGGCCCGGTGTTCGTGCACTGGCTCGGCCCGATGTTTCTGCCGTCTTTGGAGGGCTACTTCCCTGGCCGCAGCTTCGACCAGGTCATGGAGATCGACCCGTCGGTCGTGCGCGGCTGCAAGCTGTCGTTGCTCGACCGCGCGTTCGAGGAGCGGGTCCGCCGCCGGCTGCTAGAGCGCGAGCAGCTCGTGCTGACAGGGGACGACTTCCACTTCGGACAGCTCCTGCTCGGGGACGGCGCAGCGCCGACGCGGACGACGACCGTCGGGGACCGCGAGGTCGCGCTCGGCGACTTCAGCCACGCGCTGCTCGGCATCCTGGACGCGACCGCGCAGCCGACCCGCGTCGCGCTCGCCGCGCTGGAGCAGGGCGACCACGGCGAGTTCTCGCGCCGGATGGCCAGCTGCGAGGCGCTCGGCCAGCACGTGTTCGAGGCGCCCACGCAGCACTACAAGGCGGGGCTCGCGTTCCTCGCGTGGCTGAACGGACTGCAGGACCACTTCCTGCTGGTGAACCGCGAGGACCGCGCGCGCGGTCGGCAGCACTACCTGCGCTGCGCGGCGCTGGCGCGCGACGCCGGCTGCGTGCGCGACGAAGCGACCTTCGCTGCGCGGCTCGCCGAGTTCGAGGCGGGCCCCTGGCCGGACGCGCCCTGATCGGGCACGCTGTCGCGCTTGGAGCGCACGCTGCACATCGGAGACGTAGAGGTCGGCCTGCCGGCGGTGCAGGCCGCGTTGAGCGGCTACTCGGACCTCGCGATGCGCGCCGTCGCGCGCGAGCACGGCGCGACCTACGCGATCAACGAGGTCGTGCTCGACGCGCTGGTGCTGCAGAAGGGCAAGCTGCAGCGCCGGATCCTCTCGGTGCCCGATTACGACCACCCGGTCGGCGGCCAGCTGATGGGCAGCCAGCCCGAGACCTTCGGCGACGCCGCGCGCGAGCTGGTCAAGGCCGGCTACGACGTCGTCGACATCAACTTCGGTTGCCCGGTCAACAAGGTGCTCGGCCGGCGGCGCGGCGGCTGGCTGCTGCAGGACACCGACACTGCGCTGCAGATCATCGACTCGGTCGTGCAGTCGGTGCAGGGCGACGCGCCGGTGTCGGTCAAGATGCGCCGCGGGACCGACGACTCGCCCGAGGCCGAGCGTCGGTTCTGGGACATCCTCGAGGGTGGGATCGAGCGCGGACTGTGCGCTGCGACCGTGCACCCGCGCACCGTCAGGCAGAAGTACGTCGGCCCGAGCCGCTGGGAGTTCCTCAAGAAGGTCAAGCAGCGCGTCGGCGACTTCACCCTGCTCGGCAGCGGTGACCTGTTCTCCGCCTACGACGTGCTCGACATGGTGCGCGAGACCGGCGTCGACGGCGCCACCGTCGCGCGGGGCTGCATCGGCAACCCGTTCGTCTTCCAGCAGGTGCGCGACCTCGCTGCGGGCCGCGTCCCGCGCCGGCCGACCTGCGCGGAGCAGCGGCGCGCGATCGCGCGCCACTGGGAGCTCGCGGTGCCGTTCTACCGCGACGAGCGCCGCGCGCTGCCGCCGGTCCGCATGCACGTGATCAAGTACGCCCAATACCACGCCGACCCCGTCTGGGCGCGGGAGCAGCTGGTGCGGGTGCGCCGGCCCGAGGACCTGTTCGTCAAGGTCGACGAGGTCTTCGACGACCGGTTCGACGAGGGACGCCCGCGTGAGCTGACGCGCGAGGACGCGGTGATCCCCGCGCTCCAGAGCTGCGCCGAGGGCTGAGTTCAAGCCTGCTGGGTTCAGGCCTGCGGTGCGCCGCGGTGGAGGCACTCGGCGAACGTCGCCGCGTCGATGTTGGCGCCGCAGACGATCAGGCCGATGCGCTGGCCCTGAAGGCGCTCGCGCAGCTGGAGCATCGCCGCGGTCGTGGCTGCGCCGGCCGGCTCGACCGCCAGCTTGGCGTCTGCGAACAAGAGCCAGAGCGCGCGGCACAGCTCGTCGTCGTCGACCTTGACCAGCTCGTCGACGAACCGCCGGCACAGCGAGAACGAGTACGGCATCGCCATCGGCGCGCCGAGGCTGTCGGCGATGGTCGTGACCTTGTCGATGCGCTGCGGCGCGCCCGCCTCGAAGCTGCGGTGCATCGAGTCTGCGCCCACGGGCTCGACGCCGAACACCCGGCAGCGCGGCTGCAGCTGCTTGACCGCGTTGGCCACGCCGGCTGCGAGGCCGCCGCCGCCGATCGGCACGATCAGCGCGTCGAGCTGGCCGACCTGCCGCAGGAACTCGAAGCCCAGCGTGCCCGCGCCGAGCGCCATGTGCTCGCCCTCGAACGGGTGCACGAACGTCCGCCCTTCGGTGCGCTCGATCTCCTCGACCCGTGCGAACGCCCTGCCGATGTCGTCGTGCTGCTCGATCTCGGCGCCCATCTCGAGGCAGGCCGCGACCCGCGCCGGGTTGGCGTTGGTCGGCATCACCACCTTGGCGTGCGAGCCGAGCGCGCGCGCGACATAGGAGACAGCCATCGCGTGGTTGCCGGCGCTCACGGCGGTCACGCCCCGCGCGCGGGCCTCATCGTCGAGGCCGAGCATGCGCAGCATCACGCCGCGCGCCTTGAACGACCCGGCGTGCTGGAACAGCTCGAGCTTGTTGAGGACCGTGGCGCCGTCGGGCGCCAGCGCGTCGATGCGCTGGCCCTGCCACTGCCACGCCGGGGTCTCGCGCACGTGCCCGATCAGCGTCCTGCGCGCGCGCTGGATCTGTTCGAGCGACGGTGGGGCGGGCGTGGTCGGCTCGGTGGTCATGGCGGTCGGCGATGCTACGCGGCCAGGTCCCCGGAGACGACCGGCAGCATCGCGCGGCGGACCTCGCCTCACCAGCGGTGGAACGCCGGGTGCCCTTCGCCGACGGCCACGAAGATGCCGTCACAGGTCGCCGTGACGCGTCCGCCTGCGGTCAGCGTCCCGCTGACGCGCGCGCGGTCGCCGGCGAGCTCTTCGAGCGAGGCGCGCAGCAGCACCGGCGCGTCGACAGGCGTCGGCCGACGCAGCTTGATCGCGTACTCCGCGGTCACCGTGCACGGCGGAGCGTCCAGGCCCTTGGCGAGCATCAGGTGGTGCGCGGCGGCCCAGTTGCAGTGGCAGTCGAGCAGGGTGCCGACGATGCCGCCGCTGAGCACGCCGGGGAACGCCTGGTGGATCTCGTCGGGCTGCCAGGTGCAGACGACGTCGTCCCCGTCGACGAAGCTCTTCAGGCGGAGGCCCGCGGCGTTCGCGGGGCCGCAGCCGAAGCACGCGTTGGCGGGCGCGTAGCGATCCTGGAGGCTCTCGGACATGCCCGGATGATCCGGAGGCCGGTCGCCGAAGGCGAGGCTCTGTTCTCGATTTGTCGGATGCGAGATGATCGCTGCATGTCCTCGACCCGTCGTTCGTTCCTGGGTGCAGCGGCCGCTGCGACCTCGTCCCTCGCGCTGCCGGCAGTCACCAGCCCGTTCCGTCGCCGCGAGCGTCGCGGCCGCGGCGACAAGGCCCGGCTGATGGTGATCGGCGTCGCGGGCCGCGGCGGCGCGAACCTCAACGGCGTCAAGGACCAGGACATCCAGGTGCTCTGCGACATCGACGCCAACCACCTGAAGAAGGCCGCAGAACGCTTCCCGGACGCGAAGACCTGCAGCGACTACCGCGAGATCCTCGAGCACGCCGACAAGTGCAAGGAGCTCGACGGCGTCGTGATCAGCACGCCGGACCACACGCACTACCACCCCGCCATGCTCGCCCTGCAGCACGGCCTCGACGTCTACTGCGAGAAGCCGCTGACGCAGACGGTCGCCCAGGCTCGCCGCCTGCTGATCGCAGCGCAGGCCAACGGCTGCGTCACGCAGATGGGCACCCAGATCCACGCCAACGAGAATTTCCGCCGCGTGGTCGAGGCGATCCGCGCGGGCGCAGTCGGCGCGGTGCGCGAGGTCGTGGTGTTCGTCAACGGCACCAACTGGTCGGCCAACGAGCTGCCTGCGACAGGCGACGCGCCGGCGCACGTCGCGTGGGACACGTGGCTGGGCCCGGCGCAGGAGCGCGCCTACTCCCAGGGCTACCACCCCGCAGGCTGGCGGCGCTACTGGGCGTTCGGCGGCGGCACGACGGCCGACATGAGCTGCCACTTCACCGACCTCGCGTGGTGGGCGCTCGACCTCGACGCGCCCAAGTCGCTGGTCGCGAACGGGCCGGAGCCGGACCCCGAGTGCGCGCCCGACGGCCTCCGCTGCGAGTACGAGTTCGGTCCGCGCGGCGACCGGCCGGCGCTCACCCTGTTCTGGCACGCGACCAGGGACCGGCCGACCGAGAAGCTCCAGGCGCGCGGCCTCGAGGAGAAGTGGCGCAACGGCGTGCTGTTCATCGGGGACGACGGCTGGCTGATCAGCGACTACAGCCGGCACGAGATCGGCCCCGAAGCCCGCGCTGCCGAGTGGGTGGCGCCGCCGAAGTCGATCCCGTCCTCGCCGGGCCACCACAAGGAGTGGCTGGAGTGCTGCGAGCGGCGTTCGCAGCCGACGTGCTCGGTCTCGTACGCGGTGCCGCTCACCGAGCACGTGCTGCTCGCCAACGTCGCCTACCGCACCGCGCGCGGCCAGCGCATCCGCTGGAACCCGACGACCATGCGCACCGACCACGACGGCGCCAACCGGCTGCTCGACCTCGAGGCGCGCAAGGGCTTCGACGCCTAGCCGCGCCTCAGCGTCGCTCGGCGCCCAGGTAACCCTGCAGCCAGCCGCGCGAGCCCTGCGGCGGCACGGCGTCGGCGGTGTCCCGGCCGTCGGCGAGGCGGAGCGAGACCGCGTAGGGGAACGGCTCGTCCGGCGCGCCGCGCGTGTAGCGGCCCTCGCCCTCGTAGGTGCCGAGCGCGACGAGGTCGAAGCGCGTCACTTCGCCGTCGGTGACGTCGACGAAGCCGAGCACCTGCGCGTCGTAGCTGCGCGCGCCGTCTTCGCTCGCGAGGCGCACGTGGCCCTCGATGCGGGCCCCGTCGCGGCGCACCGCCAGCTCGCGGACGTGTTCGGGCCGCCACATGCCGGGCTCGCCGCGCGTGTTGTCGACAAGGTGGTAACGCGCGATGCGGACCAGCAGCCGCTCGGGCAGCTCTCCCTTCACGAGCGCCGCGTGTTCGTCCGCCGTGATCCACAGGTTGTCCCGCGACAGCGCCTGCTGCATCGCGCGCCGCGTCCACGACTCGGTCGGGGCGTAGCCGCCGAGGACCTTGCCATGTGCGCGCACGACGAGGCCGCCTTCGGGCGGCGCCACCGCCCAGCGCGGATCGGCGCGGCCCGGGTCGATCGCCGCGACCTCGCGCTTCGCGGCGGGGCTCGCTTCGAACTGCTTCAGCGCGCGCGCGACGAGGCGTCGGACCTTCTCGGGGTCACGGTTGTTGTTGTAGAGCAGCAGCTCACCGTCTGCGGTCGCGACGTAGAAGCCCTGCGTCGTGCCCTTGAAGTCCTTGCGCGGGCCCTGGCCTGCGAACTTGCGGTAGAACTCGCCCTCGGCGTCCTGCTGCCGCCACTCGTACGCCTGGTCGATGGCGACGGGCACGAAGCGCTCGCGCAGCAGCGCGGCCATCTCTTCGTTCGCGAAGGTCGACGCACGGTCGATCACGCCGTTGTTTCAAGTGCAGCCGAGCGGGTGACCGTCCATCGCCCAGACGAACAGCGGCTTGCGCGCCGCTGCTGCCTCGGCCTGTGCTGCGAGCAGCTCGATGCGCCAGGGGATGCTCCGCCACGTCGCCTCCGGATCGGGCGTGAGCTGCCGCTGCAGCGCCTCGAAGCGCGCGTCGTCGAGTTCGCCGTGCGTGCTCTGCTGGGCGTGGGTGGTCGCGGCCGACGCCGCAACGAGGATTCCGGTTAGGACCGTGCGCATGTCCCGCGATCGTAGCGTCTCGCGCGGCCAGCTCGACCGGCGCTCGTGCGTCGACGCCTGCGCCTCGCGGACTCCGTCACTCGTGCCGCAGCGCCTCGACCGGGTCCATCTTGGCCGCGCGCCACGCCGGGTAGAGGCCGAACATCAGGCCGACCGCGATCGAGATGCCGGCGGCGAGCGCGACGTGGTGCGCGAGTACGATGGTCAGGTTGCCGCTGAGCAGCGTGATCAGCGCGGGGATGCCGACGCCGAACAGCACGCCGAGCAGGCCGCCGATCGAGCTGAGCACGACGGTCTCGACCAAGAACTGCCAGACGATGCTCTTGCGCTTGGCGCCGAGCGCGCGGCGGATGCCGATTTCGCGGGTGCGCTCGGTCACCGTCGCGAGCATGACGTTCATGATGCCGATGCCGCCGACCAGCAGCGAGATGACCGCGATCGAGCCGAGCACGATGTTGAAGATCTGCGCGGTCGCCTCGTGCTGGCGCAGCGTCTCGAGCGGCACGATCAGCTTGACGTCGTCCTGCACGCGGTCACCCAGCTCGAGCACAGACGACAAGAGCTGCGCTGCCGGCACGACCTCGTCGGTGGTGCGCATCTTGACCTTGATCTCGTGCAGCTCGACCTTGGTGCGCTCCTCGCTGCCGACGCTGCGCTTGCGCACCGTGTCGCCGAAGCGCTGCCGCGACGTCGTGATCGGCACGAAGCAGCACATGTCGAGCGGCATGCCGCCCGGGCTCGCCTCTCTGCCGACGTCCTCGAGCACGCCGATGATCGTGAAGCGCGTCGGCCCCGCCTGGATCACGCGGCCGAGCGGCTTCTCCAGCGGGAACAGCATCGCGGCCGCCTGGCTGCCGAGCACCACGACGTTCTCTCTGTGGTCGAGGTCGACGTCGCCCAGCCAGCGGCCCTCGGCGATCCGGACGTTGACCACGTCGAGCCACTCGGGCTCCGTGCCGACGACGATGCTGCTCGCCCAGTGCTGGCCGTTGCGCAGGCTGAAGGGCGTCTCGCGGACGGAGACCACGTGCTCCGCGCGCGGGAACAGCGCGCGGATGCGCTCGGCGTCGACGTAGCGCAGCCCGTACTCGAACCACTGCCAGCGGCTGCCCTCCTTCATCGAGCGGGTCTCGGGCGGGCGCTGGCTGCGCACCATCACGTTGGTCGGCCCGAGCGCCTTGATCTGCTGCAGCGCCTCGTAGTTGGCGCCCTCGCCGACGGCCAGCATCGAGATCACCGAGGCGACGCCGAAGAGCAGGCCGAGGATCGTCAAGAACGAGCGCAGCTTGTGCAGCAGCAGGCTCTTGACCCCGAGGCGGATCGTGCGGAGCCCGTTGTTGGACACGGAGACCATCGTCAAGTCGGCGCCGGGCTCAGCCGCCGGTCGGCGCGCCGGGAGCCTCTGATGGTTCGGCGACCTCTTCTGCGGCGTTCGCCGCCGACGCGCCGTCGCTGTCGGGGTCGGGTAGCTCGCGGCCGGGCGGCGGCACCAGCCGGATGCGGTCGCCGACCGCGAGGCCCTGTAGGACCTCGACGTGGGTCAGGTTGTTGCGACCGAGCGTGACGCGGCGGGCGACCGGCACGTCGCCCTCGAGCAGCCAGACGTAGTGCGCTTCGTCGCGGCGCTTGACCGCCGGCACGGGCACGCTGAGCACGCCGGGGAGCACGCCGACGTCGATCTCGACCGAGCAGTTCATGCCCGGGCGCACCGCGCCGTCCTGGTTGTCGACCGCGAGCGCGACGCGCACCTCGTAGACCTTGGTGTCGGTCGAGCGGCGCGTCGGCTCGGGCAAGGTCGCGACCTCGTCGACCTTCGCTGTGAAGACGCGGCCGGGGAACGCGTCGATGGTCACCTTGGCCGGCTGGCCGATCGCGACCTGGTCGATCTGCGCCTCGTGCACGCGCAGGCGCGCGACCATGCGACGGATGTCGGGGATGATGACCAGCTCCTGGCCCTCGCGCACGCTCATGCCCTCGTAGACCGGCTCGTCCCAGTCGTAGCGGCCGTGCACGACCAGGCCCGGCGTCGGCGCGACGAACCGCGCGTTGCTCACCTGCTGTCGGTAGTTGGCGAGCTGCGTGCGCCCGAGATCGAGCTCGGACTCCGCCGCGCGTAGCTCGGCGGTCTCGCGCACGCGGCGCGCCTCGGAGGCGGCGCGCTGGCTCTTGAGGCCGAGCCGGGCGTTCTCGATCTCCTGTTCGAGCGTGATCAGCTGCTCGCGCAGCGTGTAGTTGATCAGGATCTGCAGGTTGTTCCAGGCGACGGTGACCTTCGAGCGCTGGCGGTTGTGGCTGATGATGTCGCGGTCGAGCTCGTTCTGCGTGATGAAGTTCTTGGCCTTGAGGCTGCGGCTGTGGAACAGCGTCTCGGCGGCCAGCTCGAACTCGGCGCGCGAGAGGTTGATCTCGTCGATCTGGGTCAGGATCTGGTTGGCCATGTCGCCCATCTCGAAAGAGACCTCGCGCTCGGACCCGAGCATCGTGCGCACGGCGGTGTTGAGTCCGCCGTAGCGCTCGGCCAGCTCCTCGTCCTCGGCGAACTGCTCGACGATCAGGTCAAAGAGCTTCTGCAGCATCGCCGCGTTGGTGCCCTCGATGCCGTTGGCCCGGTGCTCTGCTGCGACCGGCTTGCCGATGAACTTCTCACGGCGGATCTCGGCGATCTCAAGCCGGCTCTCGGCGGTGTTCTCGAGCGTCTCCAACTCGGCCTCGACGATCTCGTTGTTCTTGACCGCCTGCTCGGAGGCGGCCTCGGCGCGGGCGACGGAGATCGCCTCCGTCGCGGCCTTCGCCTCGAGCTCGCTCGCGTCGAGCTCCGCGACCAGCTGGCCTTGTTCGACGATCACGCCCTCCTGGATCAGGAACTTGAGCGTGGCGCGGCCCTCGACCTTGGACTTGACCCGGGTGTCCTGCGCCGCGCGGATCTCGGCGCGCTCCGTGACGGTGACGTGCAGGTCACCGCGACCGACCGTGTGCACCAGCGACGGATCGAGCCCGCCGTCGCCCTGGTCCCCGCACGCTGCCAACAGAAACGACGCGGCGATCGAGCAAAGGTGCGAGGGGCGGACCATTCGGGGTTCGACCATAGCAGAAGCAGGCGCGCGCCCCGGTCCTTCCAGGCACCAACGATGTCACCGCAGCCGCGCCTTCGGTGCCATCGGCGCTGCCGGGCTCAGCTGCCTGCCTTGACCAGCAGCGAGCCTACGGCCATCAGCAGCGCGGTCTCCTCGTCGGAGAAGTCGTAGGCGGTGGGCTTGGCGATCCCGAGCGTGCCGCGCACTTCGCCGTCGCGCAGCATCGGCGCGGCGAGCGAGCCCTCCATCTGGGTCATCTTCGCGCCCGGCTTCGCGACGCCGCTGTCGTCGGTCTGCAGGTTGCACACCTGCACGGGCTCCTTGCGCTCCGCGGCGATGCCGGCCATGCCCTTGCCGACGGGGATCACCTGCACCTTGTCGAGCACGGGCGGCGGCAGGCCTCGCTGCGCCCGGAGGTGCAGCATGCCGTCGCCGTCGTCGAGCAGGTGCACGGTGCCGACCGGGCAGTCGAAGTGCGAGGTGAGCGCCGCGAGCACGTCGTCCCAGGGCGTGGACGGCGCGTCGAGCAGCGCTTCGAGGTGTTGCAGGAGCGGGTGCGGGGCCGTGCTCATGGCCGCGATTGTAGCCTGCGCGTCAGCGGTTGCGGAGCGCAGAGACGACGCGCGCGACCAGCGCCTCCTCGGTCGTGCGGATGCGGTGTTCGTCCCGCCCGTCCGCGCCCATGGAGACCTCTTCTCGGCGGAAGGCCATGCGGCTCTTGCGGTGGCCCGCTGCCGAGAGGTGCACCTCGCGCACTCCGGTGAACTCCACCAGCCGCACGACGTTGTCGGCGCGCACGCCGGCACCCGCCATGACGACCAGCCGGTCCCCTGCGCGCTCCACGGCCGCGCGGATCTCAGGCTTGCCGTCCGGCGCTGCGGCTCGCTGTCCGGACGTCAGCACGCGCGCGACGCCGAGCTCGCACAGCTGATCGATCGCGTCCGTCGCGTCGCGGCAGACGTCGAACGCGCGGTGGAACGTCACCGGCAGCCCCTCGGCGAGGTCGACGAACTCGCGCATGCGGCGGCGGTCGACGTCGCCGTCGTTCGTCAGCGCGCCCGTGACTATTCCGGCCGCACCGGCGCGGCGCAGCGCCTCAATGTCGCGCGCCATCACGTCGACGTCGGTCGCGTCGTAGAGGAAGTCGCCGGCGCGCGGCCGCACCATCGCGAACACCGGGACCTTCACGGCCGCGCAGACCGCCTCGCAGAGGCCCGCGCTGGGGGTCAGGCCGCCCTCGGCGAGGCTCGAGCAGAGCTCGATCCGTTCGGCGCCGCCGGTTACCGCGGCGTAGGCGCCCGCGACGGACTCGACGCACACCTCGACCAGCACATGCGGATTGGCGCCTTCGGACACGGCGTTTATGGTGAGGACATGCGTGCGCAATTGCTGCACCTTTCCGGCCCGCTGCGGGGCCGGACGGTCACCTACAAGCAGCCGCTCGTGCGCATCGGCCGCGAGGCGAGCGCGGAGGCCTCGCTCGCCAACCCGCAGGTCTCCGACCGGCACGCGACGATCGAGTGGGTGCAGGACATGTGCCGCTTCCACCTGAGGCGCATCGACGGGCAGGTGTTCGTCAATGGCGCGGAGGTCGAGGAGATCATCCTGCGCGACGGCGACCTGCTGGAGTTCGGCGCGGGCGGTCCGATGGCGCGCTTCCGCACCTACGTGCCGATCGGCGCCGTGTGCAAGCCCGTCCGCACGATGCTCACCGACGCGGCAGAGGTGGCGCAGTACAGCGGCGGCGTCACCGCGACGCGCATGCTGACGAGTGATCTCTTGACCAAGGCGACGCTGCGGCTGAAGGTCGGCTTCCCGCTCCTCGTCGGCGTCGTCGGGCTCGCGCTGTGGCTCTGGTTCGGGCAGCAGCTCAGCGACACCGAGGAACGCCTGACGGCCGACCGCGTGACCCGCGAGGAGATCGCGGAGCTGCGCGCCGAGTACCAGGCGCAGATCGACGACCTGACGCGGCAGGGCGCGCTCGTGCGCGACATCCAGCAGAAGTGGTCGCGCGGCGTCTGCCTGATCCACGGCATCTACCGGCTGCGGATGCCCGACGGCTCGTGGTTCTCGCCGCGCTCCGGGCGGCCGTGGCAGAGCGAGTACACGGGCTCTGGCTTCCTGGTCAACGCCGCGGGCTACATCGTGACCAACCGGCACGTGGCGCAGCCCTGGACCGAGGAGGCGACCGTCCAGCCGCTGATCGACGCGGGCGCGGAGCCCGTGCTCGTCGAGTTCACGGCGACGTTTCCGCAGTTGATGCCGATCGACCTCACGCAGAAGGAGACGCTCCGCCGCCAAGACGCGCTGGACGTCGCGGTGGTGCGCGTCCGCCCCGAGCAGGTGGTGGGCGTGCCCGTGTTACCGCTACGCACGGACGGGACCGAAGGCCAGGACGGCCGCGCCATCGTCGTCGGCTATCCGACGGGACTCGGCGCGCTGCTGGCGCGCGCGAATACGGATACGCTCTCCGAGGTGCGCAGCTCGGCGGCGAACATGACCGACGCCATCCGGCAGCTGGCGGGGGCAGGCGGCATCGCGCCCGTGATCACCGAGGGCATCGTCAGCAACGTCGACGCCCACGTCATCGCCTACGACGCGGCGACGACCAGCGGCGGATCCGGCGGGCCGGTGTTCAGCGAGGTGGGCGACGTGATCGCCGTGAACTTCGCGATCCAGCGGAACTTCGACGGCAACAACATGGGCGTGCCGATCCGCTACGCACGAGAGCTGATCCTCAAATAGCCAGGGAGCGGGAGAAAGCACCTGCGCTCCGGCGCCGGATCTGCGAGACTTTGCTTGGCGCGTGGTCAGGCGCGCCCGACCCGTGGGGGGTCGTACGCGGTGCGATGGACATAGCGGGCAACGAGATTGCGGGCGACGATGGTGTAGCCGGCGAGCCGGCGGTCGAGGGCCGGACGGCGCCCGACGTGTCGCGCCCGGAGCGGGCGCGCAGCCGCGCGGGCGCGCTGGGGCCGCGCGGCAAGGGTCTGTTCGGTCGCCTGCTCGAAGGGCTGCGCGCGCCGCCTGCGCCGCGCCAGGAGGCGACGTCGATCGCGATCGCCAGCGGCAAGGGCGGCACCGGCAAGTCGTTCCTCGCGACGTCGCTGGCGGTGCTGCTCCACCGCGCCCAGCGCCGCACGGTGCTGGTCGACTGCGACTTCGGGCTGGCCTGCGACCACCTGCTGCTCGGCGTCAAGCCGACGATGACGCTGCAGCAGCTGCTCGGCGGACAGTGCGCGCTGGAGCAGGCGCTCGTCGAGACCCCGTGCGGCCCGCGCCTGCTGCCCGGCGCATCGGGCGTGCGGCGCATGGCGACGCCGAGCGACAAGGACCTCACCGCGTTCGCGCGCGAGCTCGGCGCGCTCGCCGGCCAGGAAGACGCGCTGCTGCTCGACCTCGGCGCGGGGATCGCGCCCGCGACGGTGCTGTCGATGCTCGGGGCCGACTGGATCGTGCTGGTGACGCAGCCCGAGATCGCCGCGCTCGTCGACGCGTACGCCGTCGTCAAGTGCGTCACGCAGATCAAGCGCGACGCGAAGTTCCTGGTGGTGGTCAACCGCGTCTCGACGCCCGGCCGAGGCGAGATGGCGTTCCAGCGACTCACCGAGGTCTCGAGCCGGAACGTCGGCGTGCAGCTGCGCTACCTCGGCGAGATCCCGGACGACGACTCGGTGATGCAGCACCGGCTGGGGCAGCTGCCGCTCGTGGTGACCGAGCCGGAGTCGCCGACGTCGCAGGCGGTCTACGCTTTGTCCGAGCGGCTGATCGAGATCTGCGGCGGCGCGCGGCCGCGGCAGGTCGAGGGCGACGCCGGCATCGCCGAGCGTTTCCGGCAGCACCGCCTGTTCCTCTGAGAGGGCGCTCCGCTGGCGCGCGCGGCGCCTAAATGTCCTCTTCGAGCGCGCCGCGCGGCGCGAGCTTGAGCAGCGCGCCGCCGCACGCGGCTGCAGCCACCAGCAGGCCGATCCCCGCGCCGTATTCTCCGAAGATCAGCGAGCCGATGCCGGGCAGCGTCAGCCAGACGATCGCGGTGCCGAGCACGGCGCACAGCAGGCCGCGACCGAGCTGGCCGTCGGGGCGCACGTCGGGCGCGGCGGCGGCGATCGGGCCCCAGCCGGGACCGTCGGGGCGCACCTTGCGGTAGAAGGCGACCAGGTGTTCGTGCCTGGTGGGGCGCGTGAGCACGGTCGCGCCCAGCCAGAGCACGAGCGTGCCGCTCGCGACGATCAGCGCGCGGTACTCGTCGGCGACCTCGTTCGTCGCCAGCACCGGCGTCAACACGACGAACAGCACCAGCGAGCCGACCATCGCGGTGATCTCGCTCCAGACGTTGATGCGCCACCAGAACCACCGCAGGATGAACACCGCGCCGACGCCGGCGCCGAGCGCTGCGAGGAAGGCCCACGCCCGGTCCACCGAGATGCCGGAGCTCAGCATCCACCAGGCGACCCCGCCGCCGAGCAGCAGCACGATCCCCGACGCGAGCCGCGAGGCGCGCATCAGCTGTCGGTCGTCGGCGTCGGGCGCCAAGAAGCGCTTGTAGACGTCGTTGACCAGGTAGCTGGCGCCCCAGTTCATCTGGGTCGAGATCGTCGACATGAACGCCGCCGCGAACGTGACCAGCAGCAGGCCGCGCAGCCCGGTCGGCGCGAGCTCGCGGATCATCATCGGGTAGCCCGCGCCGGCGTCCGCGCCTTCGGCCCGGAGCTCGGGGTGCAGCGCGATCGCGACGAACGCGACCAGGATCCACGGCCACGGCCGCAGGCAGTAGTGCGCGAGCTGGAAGAACAGCGTCGCCTTGACGGCGTGGCCTTCGTCCTTGCACGAGGCCATGCGCTGCACGATGTAGCCGCCGCCGCCGGGCTCCGCGCCCGGGTACCACGTCGCCCACCACTGCGAGAGCACCAGCACCATGAAGATGCCGAGCGGGATGGCGGCGCCGTCCGCGGTGAAGTCGGGCAGGAACGCCAGCGGGTCCCCTTCGCCTTCGTAGGCTTTGGCGAGCTGCGCCTGCATCTCCTCGACGCCGCCGAGGTGCGACACCGCGACCACCGCGAGGCCGATGCAGCCGCCCATCGCGAGCACGAACTGGATCATGTCGGTGACGGCGACGCCCCACAGGCCGGACAGGATCGAGTAGACGCCGGTGACCGCGAGCATGACCGCGATGAGCAGCAGCCCGGTGCCGTCGTCTGTGCCTGCCGGGGCCGACGGATCGAACAGCACGGTCTGCTGCAGGACCTGCGCCATCGCCTTGGTCACCCAGCCGATCACGATCGAGTTCATGACGACCGCGATGTAGAAACCGCGGAAGCCGCGGAGGAACGCGGCGGCGGGACCTGAGTAGCGCAGCTCGATCAGCTCGACGTCGGTCAGCACCTCGGCGCGCCGCCAGAGCCGCGCGAACACGAAGACCGTCAGCATCCCGCCGAAGGCCCAGGCCCACCAGAACCAGTTGCCGGCGAGGCCGTGCTTGGCGATCAACCCGGTGACCGCCAGCGGCGTGTCGGCCGCGAACGTAGTCGCGACCATCGAGGTGCCCGCGATCCACCACGGCAGGCTGCGGCCGGACGCGAAGTATTCGACGAAGTTGCTGCCCGCGCGGCGCGAGAAGTAGAGCCCGATGCCGAGCGCCAGCAGGAAGTAGCCGCCGATGATGGCCCAGTCGAGGAGCTCGAGCTGCATGGTGCGGGATGTTCGGGCCTCCGCTGCTGCGGCGCCAGTCCGAGCTTGATCCGCGCGGCCCGGCCGGTAGTCCATGCACCATGAACCTCGTCGAGGTGCACTTCGCCGAAGCGGACAAGACCGTGCTCGTGCAGCCGGGCACGACGCTGCTCGAGGCCGCCGAGATGGCGGGCGTCGACGTCATGTTCGGCTGCACGCGCGGCATGTGCGGCACCGACGCGCACCGCGTCGATGCGGCGGCGGACGCGCTCGAGGCGCCCTGCGACGACGAGCGCGGCACCCTCGATCGCATGGGCGTCGACGGCTCGTGCCGCCTGCTGTGCAGGGCGCGCGTGCGCGCCGGCAAGGTCACCGTCATAGGCGACGCGTTGACGGATTGAGCAGATACCGGCACGCTGGTCGTGTGGGCCCCAAGCCACAGCCCGAGGCGCAGCCCTCAAGGCCGAGCCGCCCGGTGCGCGACGGTCTCGGATTCTTCGGCAACTTCCTGAAGAACCCGACGTCGGTCGGCGCCGTGCTCCCGAGCTCGCGCTACCTGTCGCGGGCCCTGGTCGGAGATCTGTCGCACCTCCAGGAGGGCGACCTGGTCCTCGAATACGGCCCCGGCACCGGCCCGATGACGTCGGTCATCCACGACCGCCTGCCGCGCGGCGCGCGCTACCTCGGCGTCGAGCTGCAGGAGACGTTCTGCGACCAGCTGCGCGCGAGGTTTCCTGGCATGGCGTTCCACTGCGGCTCTGCCGGCGACGTGCAGCAGATCCTGAAAGAGCACGGGCTGCCGCGGCCGGCCCGCGTCGTCTCGGGGTTGCCGTTCGCGAGCCTGCCCGCGGCGGTGCAGGACGCCGTCGTCGACGGGCTGGTGTGGGCGCTGCGCGACAGCGACGGCGACTTCCGCACGTTCCAGTACGCGCACGCCTACAGCATGAAGGCGGCGCGCCGGTTCCGCGCGCTGATGGAAGAGCGCTTCGAGCGCTGCGAGCGCATCGGTCCGATCATGCGCAACGTGCCGCCGGCGTTCGTGCTGCGCTACCAGGGTGTCCGGAGCTGAGCCGGTGACGCGCATCGCGTTCGCGACCTGTCGCGAGATGCCGGCGCTGCAGCCCGACGACGCGCCGATCGCGGACGCGCTCCGCGCGCGCGGCGTCGAGGTGCTGGCGCTGCCGTGGAACGGGCCGTTCGAGCCGTTCGTCGGCTGCGACCTCGTGGCGGTCCGTTCGACCTGGGACTACGCGGAGACTCCGCACGACTTCCTCGCGTGGCTGCAGCGGCTCGAGGACGAGGGGCTGCGCACGACCAACACGCCGTCGCTGATGCGCTGGAACGCGCGCAAGGACTACCGGCTCGCCCCCGCCGCGCGCGGCGCGCCGCTGCCGCCGACGCGGCTGGTGGCCGCCGAAGCCGCGCAGATCGAGGCGGCGATGGCCGAGCTCGGACTGGAGGAGGCCGTCGTCAAGCCGGTGTTCGGCGCGGGCGCGAGCGGCCTGTCCGTCGTGCGCCGCGACGACGCGCGGGGGCTGCGGGACGCAGCCGCGCGGCTCGGCTACGACGGCCTGGTGCAGCCGCTGGTCCCCGAGATCCGCACGGTGGGGGAGGCGTCGCTCACGTTCGTCGGCGACACGTTCTCGCACGCGGCGATCAAGCGCGCGGCGTCGGGCTCGATCCTGATCCACGCCGAGCACGGCGGCTCGACCGCGGCCTACGCGCCTAGCGACGAAGACGTGCAGATCGCGCGCGAGGTGCTGGGCATGCTGCCGGAGCCCGCCGACTACGCGCGCGTCGACCTGGTGCCGACCGCCGCGGGGCCGGTGCTGATGGAGGTGGAGTTGATCGAGCCGGAGCTGTTCGTGCTGCACGGCGAGGGCGCGCCAGAGCGCTTCGCCGGCTTGTTGATGGACTGCGCGGTGCGCTGAGGCGCTTCATCGCGGCGGCTTCAGAGCGGCGGCAGCGAGCGGCGATGGCGGCTGTCGTCGGCCAGCGTCTCGGCGAGCTGCGTGGTGCGTTCGAGCTTCTCCTCCAGCACGCGGATGCGCTCCTGGGTCGCCTGCGCGTGGTGCGCGGCGAAGAGCGTCACCCACGCGAGGCCCAGCACGAAGGTGATCACGCCGATCTGCGGCGCCGACCAGTTCGGCAGCCAACGGGGCGCGTTGTGCTCGACGAACAGCGAGACGATCACCAGCGCGGCCATCTTCATGTGGAAGGCCGTGTCGTTCGGGAAGCGCATGCGACGAGTTTCGCTGCGCTGCGGGTCGATTGCGAGTTGTCGCCCGCGCGGCGGTCCCCTACAGCGGGGTCCATGCGCGCGCTCCTGCTGCTGTTCTCGCTGTCGCTGTCGGCCTGCGCTTCGTTCGAGTCGGGCGACCTGCCCTACACCCGAGAGTGGCCGCAGGCCTCCGCGGCTGCGCCGCTCGCGGTGTCGGTCGAGGGGCTCCCGGAGAAGTTCGACGCCGGCTGGCGTCGCGTGATCACCCGGACGCTTCGAGACTCGGGCCGGTTTGCAGCGGTGACGGCAGCGGCAGACGCGCAGCGCGTGGCGACGCTGAAGATCGAGGTCGCGCACCGGCGGCAGCCGCTGTGGACCTCGCGGATCTGGATGGCCTCGTGCGCGTTCTCGCTCGGCGTGATCCCGGCCCGCGCGTTCCACGAGTTCGACGTGCGCGCCGAGGTGCTCGACCCGCGCGGGCGCTCGCTCGGGGTGATCACGCGACACGTCGAGAGCTCGACCTGGATCGGCTGGGTGTTCGTGTTCGCGATGCCGTTCGCGGGCGTCGGCATGAGCGGCATGGTCGCCGACACGGCCCGTTCGATCGTCGGCGAAGCGGCGAACAGCGGCTGGCTCTGATCCTGTAGCCTTTGGGCAAGTGCCCCGGTCGCGCGTGCTGCGACGGGCGCCCCGACGTCCCAGCCGTGCGAGCCCTCTCCTGGATCTTGTGTGCGTGCCTCGCCGCTGCCGCGACCGGCCAGCGGCCGCTGCGCGAGGTGGAGCTCGACGGCGCGGGTTACCGCATCTCTGCTGTGCTGGGCGACGTCGACGGCGACGGCATCGCCGACCTCGTCGTCGGCAACAACGGCGCGTTCGAGGTCCGCAAGGGCCTCAGCGCGTCCCCGCGCGCGTTCGCGGAGCAAGCGCGGCGCCTGCAGCGCACGCTGACGCCGACGTGCGAGAGCGCCTGCGAGCCGCGGCTGGTCGACGTGGACGGCGACGGCGACCTCGACCTGGTGTCGCTCCAAGGCGTGCTCGGACCCGACTGCTTCCGCGTGCCTACGGTCGTCTGGTTGCCCAACGACGGCAGCGGTCGCTTCGGCGCGCTGCGAGTCATCCGCGACGTCGACGGCGAGCTGCTCACGTGGCGCGGCGAGCCGAGCGCGGTGGCGCTCGTCGACTGGGACGGCGACGGCCTACGCGACCTGCTCGTGGCGACGCCGCAGCTGTGGGTCTACCCAGGCACGGAGCGCGGCTTCGCGCCGACGCCGCGCGCGCTCGAGGTGTCCAGCCGCAGCTTCGTCGTGAGCGACTGGGACGGCGACGGCGACCTCGACGTGCTCGCGCAGGCGGAGGGCGGCCTCGTCGTGCACCGTCGGCTCGGCGTCATCGGCGGCGTCGGCGGCGTCGTGCAGCTCGCGGGCGCCGAGGTGTTGGCGCCGGTCGCCGAGGCCGATCCGCCGGTGCGGCTCAGCGGCTGCGACTGGGACGGCGACGGCCGCCAGGACGTGCTCGTCGGCCATCAGGTGCGCGCAGCCGCGCAGCCCGTGCCTGACGGCGTCCTCGCGGACGAGCGGCAGCGCATCGCCGCGGCCAGGCGCGTGCTGGCGTCGATCCACGCGGAGCTCGACAAGCTCAACCGATCGCGTCCGCCGCTCGACGACCCCGAGGCGATGGCGCGCCGCAGCCGCCGCCGCGAAGAGCTGCGGCAATGGGCCGCGGCGCCGCGGGCGCTGGTCGACCGGCTCGAAGCGCGGCGTCGCGCAGCGATGCAGCCTGACGTCCGCGGCGTCCTGCGCGTGCTGCTGCGCTGATCCGAACTGCCGCAGCGGCGATTGCGGATGCGCCGTGCGTCGGCCCCCGGCATACTGCTCGGCCCTCAAAGCGCCATGACCGAGCAGAAGCAGACCTACGACCCGGCCGCGATCGAACCCAAGTGGCAGCAGTTCTGGAGCGAGCAGAAGACGTTCCGCGCCAAGAACCCGGGTGACCCCGGCTTCGACCCGCAGCAGCCGAAGTTCTACGCGCTCGACATGTTCCCATACCCGTCGGCGGCGGGCCTGCACGTCGGCCACCCCGAGGGCTACACCGCGACCGACATCGTCTCGCGCTACAAGCGCGCGACCGGCCACAACGTGCTCCACCCGATGGGCTGGGACGCGTTCGGCCTGCCGGCCGAGCAGTACGCGATCCAGACCAACACGCACCCGTCGGTGACGACGGCGCAGAACATCGAGACGTTCCGCCGCCAGCTGCAGACGCTCGGCTTCAGCTACGACTGGGACCGCGAGTTCGGCACCTGCGACCCGAGCTACTTCAAGTGGACGCAGTGGATCTTCAAGCAGCTGCACGCGCGCGGCCTCGCCTACGAGTCCCACGCGCCGGTGTGGTGGTGCGAGGCGCTCGGCACGGTGCTCGCCAACGACGAGGTCATCAACGGCAAGAGCGAGCGCGGCGACCACCCCTGCGAGCGCCGGCCGCTCCGCCAGTGGGTGCTCAAGATCACCGAGTACGCCGAGCGCCTGCTGCAGGACCTCGACGGCCTCGACTGGTCCGAGTCGCTCAAGACGATGCAGCGCGAGTGGATCGGCAAGAGCCAGGGAGCCGAGATCGCGTTCGACGTCGAGGGCCACGACGGCGAGCGGCTGCGCGTGTTCACGACCCGGGCGGACACGCTGTTCGGCGCGTCGTTCATGGTGCTGTCGCCCGAGCACCCGCTGGTCTCCGCGCTGACGACGCCTGAGCACCAGGCCGCGGTCGACGCGTACGTGAAGGCGGCCGCCGCGAAGAGCGAGCTGGAGCGCACCGACCTCGCCAAGGACAAGACCGGCGTGTTCACGGGCGCGTACGCGCGCAACCCTCTGTTCGCGGCGGACGACCCCAAGGGCCGCGTCCCGATCTGGATCGCCGACTACGTGATCGTCAGCTACGGCACCGGCGCGATCATGGCGGTGCCTGCCGGCGACGAGCGGGACTTCGAGTTCGCGCAGAAGTTCGGCATCGAGATCCCGGGCATCTTCGCGCCGAGCACGGACGACGCGGCGCGCGACGCGCGCGGCGCCGCCGGCGAGGAGTGCTGCACCGAAGAGGTGCCCTACGCCGAGCACTGCCGCACGCACGACGGCGCGATCGCGCTGCACGGCATGTCGATGGCGGACGGCAAGCGCGCGATCGTCGACTGGCTGGTGGCAGAGGGCCGCGGCGAGGCCAAGACGACCTACAAGATCCGCGACTGGCTGTTCAGCCGGCAGCGCTTCTGGGGCGAGCCGTTCCCCGTGCTGCACACCGAAGAGGGCGTCGCGCTGGTCGTCGACGAGCAGCTGCCGGTGACGCTGCCGGAGATGGACGACTTCAAGCCGGGCGGCCAACCGGAGTCGCCGCTGATCCGCGCGACCGACTGGGTCGACACGGCCGACGCCGAGGGCCGGCCCGCCAAGCGCGAGATCAACACGATGCCGGGTGCCGCTGGGTCGAGCTGGTATTTCCTGCGCTTCTGCGATCCGCACAACGACCGGGAGTTCTGTAGCAAGGAGGCCAGCGACTACTGGCTGCCGGTCGACCTCTACGTCGGCGGCACCGAGCACGCGGTCGGCCACCTGCTCTACTCGCGGTTCTGGACCAAGGTGCTGCACGACGAGGGCCACGTGTCGGTCGTGGAGCCGTTCTTCAAGCTCTACAACCAGGGCATGATCCAGGCGTTCGCCTACCAGGACGCCCGCGGCGCGGTGGTGCCCAAGGACAAGACGCGCGCCGACGGCGACGACGTCGTGCACCAGGAGACCGGCGAGAAGCTGACGCAGACCGTCACCAAGATGTCCAAGCGCTACGGCAACGTCGTCAACCCCGACGACGTGGTGGGCGAGTTCGGCGCGGACACGCTGCGGCTCTACGAGATGTACATGGGCCCGCTCGCGGACAGCAAGCCGTGGAACCCCAAGGACGTGCCGGGCGTGCACCGCTTCTTGCAGCGGGTGTGGCGGCTGTGCGTGCCGGAGTTCGCCGAGAAGGGCGGGGTGCACGCGTGGCTGCAGGGCGACCGCGACGTCGACGCCGAGCTCGAGAAGCAGCTGCACCGCTGCATCCACAAGGTCACCGGCGACATCGAGCGCATGGCGTTCAACACCGCGATCGCCGCGATGATGATCTTCGTCAACGAGGCGACCAAGGGCGTCGACAAACTCTCGCGCGGCCAGCTGCTGCGCTTCGTGCAGCTGCTGCAGCCGTTCGCGCCGCACCTCGCAGAGGAGCTGTGGGAGCGCCTCTCGGGCGAGGGCTCGCTCAGCTACGCGGCGTGGCCCGGCTATGACGACGCGCTGCTCGTCGACGACGAGGTCGAGATCGCCGTGCAGGTGCTCGGCAAGGTGCGCGCGCGGGTCAAGCTGCCCAACAACTGCAGCAAGGACGACGCGCTCGCGGCCGCCCGAGAAGCCGCCGCGAAGTGGCTCGGAGGCAAGACGGTCGTCAAGGAGATCGTCGTGCCCAACAAGCTGGTCAACTTCGTCGCGAAGTAGGGGCGCCGACGCGGCCAGCACGACGACAGGGCAGCCGGGAGGCTCCGAGGCTCAAAACGTGCCGGTCGTCCACTTCACCGCGTTGGTGAAGTTCATCGTCGCGGCGCCGACCGGCCAGCAGGGCGGCAGCGTCACCGGGGTGCCGAGGTTCTGGCCGTAGACGCGCGTCAGCGCCTGGCCGTAGAGGGAGATGCCGACGAGGTTGGTGGCGTTGGGGATCGGCAGCGACCAGGTGTTCTGCACCGTCCCGACCGGTCCCAGGATGCTGATGGTGCCGGGGAAGGGGGCGGAGTAGGCGCCGAGCTCCGTCGAGACGAGCCACTGCGCCGCGGCCCACGCGGGGTCGAGCACGCCGAGCGCGGCAGGCAGCGCCAGGCCGCTCTCGTGCTGCGTGTCGCTGACGCCGAGGAACAGCGCGGCCGTCGCTTCGGGACGCCAGAAGTAGCCGCCGCCCGCGTAGAACGACGGCGTAGGCACGGTCCAGGACGGGCACGGCGTGTTGGTGCCCGACCAGCCGTAGGCGTAGGTGCCGAACGCGCTCTGGCAGCTGAGCGTGACCGTGACGCCAAAGTCCTGCTGGAGCGCGCAGGTGAGCGTCTGGCCGAGGACCGGTCGCGCGCTCTGGTCCGCCTTGAGTTGGTACGGCCACGCGCCTGCATACGTGCCGAACTCGGTGACCGTCGCCTGCTGCGCGAGCGCGGACGCGCCCGTGACAAGGAGGGATGCGAGGGTGACGGACTTCATGAGCTCCTTCTCGGGCTCCAGTCTCAGCGTGCGCGGCGGTTGGGCAAGCCCCTGGCAGCGTCGCCAGACAAAGCAGGCGGCGAGGGCGCGAGCCCGCACTCGCGCCGTCTACAGCGAGGACGCGCCGGGGTTGTCGTGCTCGAACAGCACGAACGCGAACACGCCGACCGTCCCGCCGCCGCTGGTCTCGGTCGAGACGCTGGCGTTCACCGGGGTGACGGCGTGCTTGTGCACGTAGGCGTTGATGAGGTCGATGACCTGGTCCTGCTCGATCGCCGCGAAGTTGCGCACGAAGGGCTTCGGCGGCGGGGACGGCGGCGGGACCGCAGGCGGCTGCTTCTTGGCTCCGAACATGGCGCCATTGGACGCGCTCGACGCGGTGGACGGCAAGCAGCTGG
>JBERSB010000257.1:0-4294 GCA_041236755.1 Luminiphilus sp.
GACACCTACGAGGGCGGCGTGCACGTGCCCGGATTCGCGGTGGGGCCGGGTCGGATCGCGGCCAAGGAGGTCGCAGAGCCGGTGCACGTGGTCGACTGGATGCCCACGCTGGCGAAGCTGCTCGAGGCGGACGCGCCGGCCGACACCGACGGCCTCGACCTGTCGCCGCTGCTGTTCGACGTGCACCTGCAGGAGAGGCCGGCCGTGATGCAGCCGCGCGAGCTCTACTGGGTTTGGAGTTCGGCGGGCAACCGCCGCGCGCTGCGCTACGGCGACTGGAAGATCGTGCGCTACGGCAAGCAGGCTCCGCAGCGTCCGGAGGACTGGCAGCTCTTCCACCTCGTCGACGACCCCAAAGAGGCGACCGACGTCGCCGCGCAGCACCCGGACGTGCTGGCGGACCTGCACCGCCGGTTCGTCGCGCAGCGCGCCCGCGACCGGCGGCCGCGCAAGAAGCGCGGCGAGTGACGCGCCCGCCCTCGACGCACAGGCGCAGCCGCCCCCTGGCCGTCGCATGGGGTTCTTGGCGCAGACGGGGGCGAGTCGCGAACGCGCGCTGTGGTGTTGGATCGTCCTGGTTGTGGTGGCGATCCACTAGACGCTCGGACTGACGCCGCGGCGGGATGCGTCGGCTGGTCGTTGTCGATGCGACATGTCGGCCGTCTAATGCGCAGCCCTATGGAAGCACCGACCAAGAACGCGCGGCCGCGGGCTTCGCTGGGCAAGCGGTTCGCGGCGCTCGGGATCGGGCTCGCGTTCGCGTTCGTCGCCGCCGAGATCACGCTGCGCGTGAGCGGCGTCGCGGTGCTGCACCTCAACCCGCTGAGCGGCTTCCACGACTCGGACCCGCGGCTCGGCTGGGCGGGCGCGCCGTCCTACGCCGGCAGGTTCCGGCAGCCGGACTTCGACGTGCTGGTCCAGCACGACGACGAGGGGTTCCGGCGGCCTGCCGAGCCGTTCCGAGGCGCTGCGGACGCGCCGCAGGTCGTCTTCCTGGGCGACTCGTTCACGTGGGGTTGGGGCGTCGCGAGCGGCGAGACGTTCGTCGACCGCGTGCAGGCAGCCCTGGGAGACGCGACGCACGTGCGCAACCGCGGCGTCAACGGCTACGGCACGACCCAGCAGTTGGTCCTGCTGCGCGAGCGCGTCCTGCAGCTCCGGCCGCGCGCGATCACGCTCATGTTCTGTGAGAACGACGTCACCGACTGCGCCGACGCCAAGCGGGGGCGGCGCCCGTGGGCCGAGCTGGTCGACGGCGACGTCGCGCTGCGCAACCTGCCCGTCGAGCGGAGCATGGTCGGGTGGTGGGCCCAGCTGCGGCGCAAGTCCAAGGCGCTGTCGCTGCTGACGTATCAGCTCGACATCCTGTCGGCCAAATGGAAGGAGCTGCGGCGTGGCAAGCAGGTCTACGCGGCCGAATCGGAGGGCGTCGCGATGTCTCCTTGGCGGCAGCCTCGCCAGGCCTGGAATGTGTGCGCGGCGCTCCTCGGTGAGATCGCAGAGGTCTGTTCCGAGCAGGAGCCGCCCGTCGAGCTGCGGCTCGTCTACATCCCGATGCTGAGTGACGCGGCTGGACCGGAGCCGGATCCCGCTTCGCCCGACCGGCTGCAGAACCGCCTGGCGGCGACGTGCGCCGCGCACGGCATCCGCTACCTCGATCTGACTCCGTCGTTCCGAGCGGTGATCGAAGAGCAGTCGGACGGCCACGGCGCGTCGGTCGGCGCGCCGCTGTTCTTCCGCCGTGACGGACACTGGTCGGCAGCCGGGCACGCGCTGGCCGCGGCGAAGATGCTCGAGGCGTTCGACTGGCGGTTCTGATCGGCGGCGCCTCGACGCGCGGCGTCGCGTCGACGGCAGCCTCGCTTGTCTCCTACCTTGCGGTCACGCTACATTCATTCGTCGTGAACCGGCCGCAATGCACTCCGCTCAACCGCGTCGTCCTGCTGCTGTTCGTGTGCCTCGGGGCCTGCACGAGCGCTCGCACCCCGATCGAACCGCTCGTCGCGCGCTCGGAGTGGAGCGTTCGATACGCCGCGAGCGCGTCTTCACAGGTATGGACGGCCGAGCGGCCGCCGTCCGAAGAAGGCGGCGACGGCGCAGTCGCGCCGCTCGCGCCTCAGGTGCTCTTGGAGTGTCGCGCGGTGCGCGCCCCGACCTCCTGGATCCGCGCCTGGACCCAGGACGACCGCTCCGTCTACGGGATGGACGTGCCACGCGGCGCCGTAGAGGCCATGCTCGGCGCGCCGGACGTCGAGGTCCTGACGGCGCCGCGGATCGTGCTGTCGTCGGGCTCGTCCGGGACGATCGAGGTCTCCAACCAACGCGCGTTCGTCGAGTCGTTCGACGTCGTCGGTGACGGCGCGGCGCTGATCGCGGATCCCGTCGTTTCGGTCGCGCGGGACGGCATGCACCTTTTGTTTCGTGCGACCCCCGACGGCGAAGCCGTCGACCTCGAGTTCACGGCAGAGCTCGCGCACATCCAGCAGCTGGAGCCTGCGCGCGCCGTGCAGCTGCCTGTGGGCGCGCCGGTGCACATCCAGCAACCCGTCACCGTCCTGCAGCGTGTGGAGACGGCCGGGTCGCTCGCGCGCGGTCGGCAGCTGGTCGTGTGCACGCCATCGGCTGAGCGGGGCAACTCGTATCTGCTGCTGGTGACGGCAGAAGAGGTCGCCGCGGAGGAGGACGGGCGCGATCCGTCGGGCGCAGCGCGTCCGCGCGACAGGTAGCGGCGCGCCGCACGGCGGTGCGGGACTACAATCGGGCGATGCTCCGCCGCGTTTGGTTGGTCTTGTTCTCCGCGCTCTCGACCGCGGGGACCGCAGCGGCCCAGGAGGCCGAGCCTGCGCTGCGCGTCGGGCACGCGCAGTCGCAGCCCGACGCGCGCGCCGAGCTGGCGGCGTTCGCGGCGAGCTACGACGACCTGGAGGGCTGGAAGCGCAGGCGGGCGCTGCTTCGCCGCGAGCTGTTGGCCGGGGCCGGGCTGACCACGCTGCCGGAGCGCACGCCGCTGAACCCGCGCTACGTCGACCGCCGCGAGCACGCCGGCTACTCGGTCGAGGAGGTCGCGTTCGAGAGCGCGCCCGGGTTCTACGTCACGGGGTCGATCTACCGGCCGCTGCACCACCACGGCAAGCTCGCCGCGATCCTCAGTCCGCACGGCCACAACGGCCGCTTCGCGCCCGGGCGCCAGGCGCGCTGCGCCGTGCTCGCGCGCATGGGCGCGGTCGTGCTCGCTTACGACATGGTCGGCTACGGCGACACCAGGGAGCGCGGCTGGTCGCACCGGGAGACGCCCGACGTACTGCGGCTGCAGACCTGGAACAGCATGCGCGCGCTGGACCTGCTGCTGTCCCTGCCCGACGTCGACCCCGAGCGCGTCGGCATGACCGGGTGCTCAGGCGGCGGCACGCAGACGTTCTTGCTCACGGCGATCGACGACCGCGTGCGCGTCGCGGTGCCGGTCTGCCAGATCTCGGCGCACTTCTTCGGCGGCTGCGTCTGCGAGAGCGGCATGCCGATCCACTGGAGCGCGCGGCACAAGACCAACAACGTCGAGATCGCCGCGCTGGCTGCGCCGCGGCCGATGCTGATGGTCAGCAACGGCGGGGACTGGACGCTGAATACGCCCGAGGTCGAGTTCCCCTACGTCCAGCGCGTCTACGCGCTCTACGGCGCGGGGGATCGCGTAGCGAACGCACACTTCGCCGACGAAGGGCACGACTACGGCGTCAGCAAGCGGATGGCCGCCTATCCGTTCCTCGCCGAGCATCTCGGGCTGGACATAGCGGCGGTGACCGACGCAGGCGGCGCGGTCGACGAGTCGTTCGTCGTCGCGGAGAGCTACGAGACGCTGCTCGTGTTCGGCAAAGATTCCGCGTGGCCGGACGACGCGGTCGCGGCGAACTCGAGGCTCCCCGCGCGGGCCAATTGACGACAATCGCGCGCTCCGTTGCGGCGGTTGCAACGGATCGCGCAAAACGCTCGTCCTCGTCGAGCTCTCGCGCGCGGCTGAAGATTTTTGGCCGGGATTTGTGGGTCTTCGGTGCGGTCGGATCGACGCCGGGCGAGCACGCCTAAATCTGCGCCGAGCGCCTGTATCCGTCCACTTTCCACATCCGCGGCCACGCGCTCGCGCGTGCTTCGCGCAGCCTTGTGAGGGCACGTGCACAGGCGGGGGAGCATCCCAAAAAAGTTCCGGACGAAATGGCTGCTACGTATCCGTTTCCCATCTGTAACGAGAACTCCTTCTCATGCTGCTGAACCTTACGAACCTCGTCTCCACCATCGCGCCCGA
>JBERSB010000258.1:0-7671 GCA_041236755.1 Luminiphilus sp.
GACTGGATCGCGCGGCTGCAGCAGGCCGGCGACGACTCGATCGCGCTGCAGATGGACCACGCAGCTGCGATGTGGCGTCAGGGCTCGCCGGGCCCTGCGGTCGACGTCTACGTGCGCATCCTCGAGGCCGCGCCCGGCCACGCGCGGGCCGCGCTGAACGTCGGGTTGCTCTACTACGAAATCCTCTCGGTCGACGACGCCGCGCGCGCGCGGTGCTGGCCGAAGGCGCGCGCCGCCTTCCGGATGTTCCTCGCAGCTGAAGCGGCGGCCGACGGCAACGAGCAGTTCGAGCGCACGCTCGCCGTGCCCTTCCGGCTCAAGCGCATCGAGGCGCAGCTGGGTCCGACGCCCGCGCGCGCCCCGACGGTCGACGACCTGCGCCGCGACGCCGATCCCTAGGCGCGCGCTTCGTGCGCGACGTGCTCCAGGCCGAAGGCGGCGAGCTGCGGCGCGAGCCGCGACCAGTCCTCGCGGCGGAGCCGGTCCTCGCGGTCTCCCGGCGGCACCAGCACGTGGCGGGGGGAGTCGATCTTGGCGATCGTGTCGCCCTGGACCAGCAGGTTGCGGAGGTCGAGGTTGCGGTCGCGAAAGCCGAGCGCGTGCAGGCGGTGGACGAGCCGGCCGATGCGCTGCGCGACCTCCCGCCGCCCGGCGTCCGGGAGCGAGGCCAGCAGGCGGTCCGCAGGCAGGCCCGGCAGCGGCGACGTGACGACGACCGCGCGCGCGACGAATCCGAGCTGTCGTCGTTCGAAGCAGGCGTAGGCCTCGGGCGCTACGAACCGGTGCGCAGCGAGCCAGGCATACGCGTCGCATTCTCGCTGGGCGCGCGAGCGGCGCCAGGGCGCGGTGAATCTCCCGAGGTTGCGAACGCGATCGGCCCAACCCGTGTATTCGTATGTTTTTACGTAGACTACCTTGCGGTCGCCCGAAATACGGCGCACCCAGGACGAGCGCTGGTCCGTGACGATTTCGCCCATGTCACGGGCGCCATCGGCGACTTCGGCGGGAAGCCCACGGGCCCACCCGGCCCAGCCGGGGCTGGCGCTGCGGAGCGTTGGTCGGTCGGGGACTCTTGCTGACACCGTCTCCACAAGAGTATAGTGCGACGTGACTTGATGCACAGCGCGGCGACTACGGCCGTGCCCCTGACCACCCAGGAGGTTCGCAGTGAAGACCGTCACGAAGAAGGAGTTGGTTCACCGTATCGCGGAGAAGACCGGTGTAACCAAGGTCGTCGCCAAAGACGTCATCCAGTCCTTTCTGAACTCCATCATCGACGAGCTCGCCGAAGGCAACCGGCTCGAGTTCCGGGAGTTTGGCGTGTTCGAGTCGCGTGAGCGCGCTGCGCGTCTCGCGCAGAACCCGCGGACGCTCGAGAAGGTCCCGGTACCGGCGAAGCGCATCGTGAAGTTCAAGGTGGGCCGGATGATGCGCAAGAAGGTCTCGGGTGAAGACGTCAGCGGTCTTTCGATGGACGACGACGAAGCGCCGCAGCAGCAGGCCGCAGCGCCGCCCGCGCCCGCCGACGGCGGGCACGCAGCGCACGGCAACGCGTAGCGCAGTCTGACATCGCGCCTCCGCGCCTCCGGGCCGCGCGCATTTTGGCCGCGCGCCGCGCCGCGCCCACGGCTGGCTGGCGCCGGTCAGTCGATCGCCGCTGCGATCGCGCCGTCGAGGTCGGCGATCAAATCGTCCGCGTCCTCGATCCCCACGGACAGCCGGATCAGGCCGTCCTGCAGGCCTGCCTTGAGCCGCTCTTCTCTGGGAATGGAAGCGTGCGTCATCGAGGCCGGGTGGTCGACGAGGCTCTCGACGCCGCCGAGGCTCTCGGCGAGCGAGAACACCTCGAACGAGCTCATCATCTTGCGCGCCTGCTCGAGGCTCGCCTTCAACTCGACGGAGACCATGCCGCCGAAGCGGCGCATCTGCTTGGCGGCCACCGCGTGCTGCGGGTGCTCGGCCATGCCCGGGTAGATCACGCGCTCCACCTTGTCGTGGCGCGCGAGGTGGTCGACGACGCGCTCGGCGTTGTCGCAGTGGCGGTCCATGCGCACGTGCAGCGTCTTGGTGCCGCGCAGCGTCAGGAACGAGTCCATCGGGCCGGGCGTGCCGCCGCAGCTGTTCTGGAAGTGCATCAGCTGCTGCTGCAGTTCGTCGTCGTTGCAGATGGTCGCGCCCCCGATCACGTCGCTGTGCCCGCCGAGGTACTTCGTCGTCGAGTGGATCACGATGTCGCAGCCGAGCTGCAGCGGCTGCTGCAGGTAGGGCGTCGCGAACGTGTTGTCCGCCATGGTGATCGCGCCCCGGGCGCGGCTCGCCGCGGCGATCGCCTCCAGGTCGCAGCAGCGCAGCAGCGGGTTGGTGGGCGTCTCGAGCATCACCAGCCGCGTCTCGGGCCGGAACGCCGCCTCGAGCTGTGCGAGGTCGGTCATGTCGATCAGCGTCGAGGTGACCCCGAACTTCTCGTAGACGGTCTTCAGCAGGCGGTAGGTGCCACCGTAGAGGTCGTTGCCGGCGATCACGTGGTCGCCGGACTTCAGGAGGTTCATCACGCAGGTGATGGCGGCCATGCCGCTCGCGAAGCCGAGGCCGTGCTTGCCGCCCTCGAGGCCGGCGAGGTTGCCCTCGAGCGCGGTGCGGGTCGGGTTGCCCGAGCGGCTGTAGTCGTAGCCCTTGGTGACCGCCGGCTCCTCCTGCACGTAGGTGCTGGTCATGTAGACCGGCGTCATGATGGCGCCGGTGCTGGGGTCGGGAGCCTGGCCGGCGTGGATCGCCTTGGTGCCGAAGCCGGTGTTGCGGTCGGTGTTCATGCGGGCCGCGAGTTTACAAGTCGGCGCGAGGCGGCAACATGTTTGCCCGATGTCCGACTCCCGCGATTCCTTCGACACCGGCGCGCTCGAGTTCGACGCGGTGCGCGCGCTGCTGGTCGGAAAGCTCGTGACGCCGCTCGGCCGGACCGCGGTCGAGGCGCTCGGGCCGGCCGCCTCGGTCGACGAGGCCGAAGCGCGGCTCGCGGCCGTCGGTGCCCTGGCCGCCAAGATCCGAGCGGGCAGCGAGCCGCCGCTCAGCGGCTCGGTCGAGGTCCGCTCGTGGCTCGAGCGCTTCTTCGCGGGCGAGCACTCGCTGCAGGCACGCGACGTCGCGGATCTCAAGCGCGCGCTGCGGACCGCCGAGCGGTGCCGCCGGTGGTGCCTGGCCTCGGCCGAGCCGCTGGCTCGCTTCGCCGCTGCGGCGCCCGACCTGGAGGACCTCGTCGAGGAGCTCGAGCAGATCGTCGACGACCGCGGCGAGGTGCTCGACTCGGCGTCGGCGAAGCTCCGCGCGCTGCGGCGGGAGATCGAGCAGCACAAGCGGGCGGTCGACAGCGCGATGGCGGGCGTGCTCGCGGCCGCCGACGTGCGCCGCTGCCTGCAGGCCCCCGAGCCGTCGTGGCGCCACGGCCGGCCCGTGCTGCAGGTCAAGGCCGACTATCGCCAGCACGTGCGCGGCGTGCTGCACGACCGGAGCGCGTCGGGCGCGACGCTGTTCGTCGAGCCCGACAACGTCGTCGAGGTCGCCAACCGGCTGTCGGACGCGCGCGCGGCCGAGCACCGCGAGGTCAACGTGGTGCTGGCCGACGCGGCGCGCGGGCTGCGGCGCTACGGCCCGCAGGTGAGCGCGGGCGTCGAGTTCGTGGCCGCGGTCGACCTGCTGCAGGCGCGCGCGCGGCTCAGCGTCGACGACGGCTACGTCGTGCCCGCGGTCGTGCGCGACGGGGCCCTGCGCCTGCGCGGCGCGCGCCACCCGGTGCTGCTGCAGGCGCAGGACAAGGACGAGATCGTGCCGCTCGACGTGGCGCTGGGGGACCCGCACCACCTGCTGGTCGTGACGGGGCCCAACACGGGCGGCAAGACCGTGGTGCTGAAGACCATCGGGCTGTTGGCGTTGATGGCGATCAGCGGCGTGCCGATCCCGGCCGAGGAGGGCGCGCAGGTGCCGTTCTTGGTCGCGGTGCAGGCCGACATCGGCGACGAGCAGGCCATCGCACAGAACCTGTCGACGTTCAGCTCCCACGTGCAGCGGATCGCGCGCTGCGTGCAGCACGCCGCGCCCGGCGCGCTGGTGCTGCTCGACGAGCTCGGCGCGGGGACCGACCCGGAGGAGGGCGCGGTGCTGGGCTACGCGGTGCTCGAAGCGCTGGTCGAGGCGCGCGTGTTCGCCGTGGTCACGACCCACCTCGGCAGGCTCAAGGACTTCGCCTACCAGCACCCGGGCGCAGAGAACGGCTCGATGGCGTTCGACGGCGAGTCGCTCGCGCCGCTCTACCGCCTCGACCTCGGGATCCCCGGCAACAGCCACGCGCTCGACATCGCGGCGCGCGTCGGCATGCCGCAGGCGATCGTGGACCGCGCGCGCCAGCTGCTGGGCAAGCGCGACCAGACGCTCGACAACCTGATCCAGCGGGTGCAGGTCGCGCGGCGCGACGCCGAGCAGGACCGCCAGCGCACCGCCGACCGCTCGCGCGCGGTCGAGCAGCAGCAGACCGAGCTCGAGTCGAAGCTCGCCGAGGCGCAGAAGAAGGAGAACTGGCTCCAAGAGGAGGCCGACGGGCTCGTCGAAGCGGAGCTGCGTCGGGCGCACGCGGCGATGGCGGACGAGCTCGCCAAGCTGTCGCAGGCGCCCGGCGAGCACGGCGAGCGCGCCCGCGGGCTCAAGAAGGTCGCGGACGGGCTCCTGAAGAGCGCGGCGCTGCACCGTCGGCGGATGGCGTTCTGCCACCAGCTCAAGAAGGGGGACGAGGTGTTCCTGCCCAGGTGGGGGCGGCTATGCGCGGTGCGGAAGGTCGACAAGGTGCGCGAGCAGGTGACCGTCGACTACGGCAAGGTCCGGATGGAGGTGCCGTTCGAGGACGTCTCCTGGCTGCAGCCGATCGACCCGCACGCCTGAGCAGGGCCGAGGATCGGCCGAGCTGGGCCTTTTTGTGCGGTTTAGGGAGCATGGACCGGAGCGGCTCGGGCTACCTTCGGGGGGTGGTGGTCTTGATCGCAGACAACGACCAAGCGGTCAGCGGCCTGCTGACGGAGGTCCTCCGCCAGTCGGGGATCGCGCCGGAGCAGGCCTTCGACGGCGAGGAGGCCAGACGGCGCTGCGCGGTCGACGACCTGTCCGTGCTCGTCTGTGACCTCGACATGCCCGGCGCCACGGGCCTGGAGGTGCTCGAGTCGCTCCGCGAGCTCGAGCGCCCGCCGGAAGTGGTCGTCATCTCGGGCTACATCGACGGCGCCATCCAGGAGCAGCTCGCGTCGATGCCCTTCGTCCGGGAGGTGCTGCGCAAGCCCTTCGATCTGCTCGTATTCGCCGCCACGGTGCGGCGGCTGCTGGGGCAGGCCGAGCGGAACGGCGCAAAAAATGAGGGGGACGCAGAGCTGGCCGGAGCGCAGGATTGCTGATCGCGCGTGGTCGGCTGTGCTGCGCGCAGCCTCAGGCGTCGGAACTGCCTGTCACGCCGTAAAAAATGCGCCCCGGCACGCTTGAACTGCCCTAGGGCGTCGGTATCGTCCTCCGTCCTTTCCGCCGCAGCTACCCGCTAGCGTAGCTCAACTGGTAGAGCACCTGATTTGTAATCTGGAGGTTACGGGTTCAAGTCCCGTCGCTAGCTCCAGGTTCGTCGGGGCCGTCGACCGAGCTGGTTCGTGGGTGTGGAGGAGAGGCGCGTGAGCGGTAGCCCGGGCGAATACCAAAGCGGCCAACTGGGTCAGACTGTAAATCTGATGGCTCTGCCTTCGCAGGTTCGAATCCTGCTTCGCCCACCAGCATCTCCTGCCTACTGAGGCGGGAGACCGCGCACGTGATCTGACAAGTCGGATCTCGCTGTCCTCCGGGGTGGCGCGATCGCCCGTCTCTGCGGGTGTAGCTCAACGGTAGAGTCCCAGACTTCCAATCTGGTTGTGAGGGTTCGATTCCCTTCACCCGCTCCAATCCGCCGTGCTGCACGCGCTCTCTGCGTGCGGCGCACGCGGGCGGGCGGCGCCGGCTCTTTGCTCTTTCATCTGCCCGTTTTTGTTCCGCGCGCGGCTATAGCTCAGTGGTAGAGCACCTCCTTGGTAAGGAGGAGGTCGTGGGTTCAAGTCCCACTAGCAGCTCCATCTCAGCGGGAGTCCAGGCTCGGTAGTGCTGGCTCCGCAACCGTTCGATATTTCACCGAGTCCCAACCCATGGCGAAGGAAACTTTCAACAGGACCAAGCCCCACGTGAACGTGGGGACCATCGGGCACGTTGCCCACGGCAAGACCACGACCACGGCCGCGATCACCTACACGCTCGCTGCCGAGGGACTGGCCACCTACAAGGAATACGCCTCGGTTGCGAAGGGCGGCACCGTCCGTGACCCGAGCCGCGTCGTGACGATCTCGTCCGCCCACGTGGAGTACGAGACCAAGAACCGCCACTACGCGCACGTCGACTGCCCCGGCCACGCCGACTACGTCAAGAACATGATCACCGGCGCTGCCCAGATGGACGGCGCGATCCTCGTCGTGGCGGCCGACGACGGCCCGATGCCGCAGACCAAGGAGCACGTGCTGCTGGCGCGTCAGGTCGGCGTCCCGGCCATCGTGGTCTACCTCAACAAGGTCGACAACGTCGACGACGAGGAGCTGCTCGACCTGGTCGAGATGGAGGTCCGCGAGCTGCTGAGCAAGTACGACTACCCCGGCGACGACGCCAAGGTCGTGCGCGGCGCGTCCTTCCCGGCGCTCCAGACGGAGAACCCGGGCCGTGACAACCCGGCCAGCAAGTGCATCTTCGACCTGATGGATGCGATCGACGAGGCGATCCCCGCGCCCGAGCGCGAGGTCGACAAGCCGTTCCTGATGCCGGTCGAGGACGTGTTCTCGATCGAAGGCCGCGGCACCGTCGCGACCGGTCGCTGCGAGCGCGGCATCATCAAGGTCGGCGACGCCATCGACATCGTCGGCATGAAGGAGACCCGCCAGAGCACGGTCACCGGCGTCGAGATGTTCCAGAAGACGCTCGACGAGGGCCAAGCCGGCGACAACGTCGGTCTGCTGCTCCGCGGCGTCAAGAAGGAGGAGATCGAGCGTGGCATGTGCCTCGCTGCTCCGGGCACGTGCACGCCGCACACCAAGTTCGAGGCGCAGATCTACTGCCTCAGCAAGGACGAGGGCGGCCGTCACACGCCGTTCATGAGCGGCTACCGCCCGCAGTTCTACTTCCGCACGACGGACGTGACCGGCACGGCGAACCTCAAGGGCGCCGAGATGTGCATGCCCGGCGACAACGTCGAGATCGAAGTCGAGCTGATCATGCCGATCGCGATGGACGAGCACATGCGCTTCGCCATCCGCGAAGGTGGCCGCACGGTCGCCTCGGGTCGCGTGACCAAGATCGTCGAGTAGGATCTGGTCGTCGAGTAGGATCTCGCAACGAGATCGAAGTCCGGGGCTGGATCGTGCCGATGGCAGGGTCGAGACTCGGGCTCACGATGCGCGCGCGGCGGGCCCGCCCGTGGCGCGCGCAAGGCAGAGGGCAGTAGCACAATTGGGAGTGCAGTTGATTCCAAATCAACAGGTTCTGGGTTCGAGTCCTAGCTGCCCTGCCATCCTCCGCTAGTCGGTCTGCTCCTCGCGGCCTCCACGGCCGCGCGGGGCATCTGTTCGGCCGTGGTGTCCC
>JBERSB010000259.1:0-34277 GCA_041236755.1 Luminiphilus sp.
GTCCTTGGGCAAGGACGCGTTGGTCGTGCCGTCGGAGACGTATGGGCCGTAGCGTCCGTCGAACAGCTTGATCGGCAGCTCGGACTCGGGGTGGTTGCCGAGCTCCTTCTTGGGCTGCGCCGCGGCGCGGCGGCCGCGTTGCTTGGGCTCGCTGAAGATCTTGATCGCCTCCTCCATCGTGAAGGTCAGCGGCGAGCCGTCGGCCGGGATGCTGCGCGTGTCCGTGCCCCACTTGAGGTAGGGGCCGAAGCGGCCGTTGGCGGCGAGCAGCGGCAGCTCGTCCGGCTCCTCTGCGAGCGGCGGCTTGCCGACGCCGACGGTGCGGGGCAGCGCGAGCGTCGCGAGCGCCTCTTGGAGCGTCACCGTCTCAGGCTCCATGCCCTTGAGGAGCGACGCCATCTTGGGCTTCTCCTCCTTCTTGAGCTTCTTGCCCTTGGGCACCTCGGGCATCTCGCCGAGCTGGAAGTACGGGCCGAACCGGCCGACCTTCAGGTAGACCGTCTTGCCGGTCTCCGGGTCGCTGCCGAGCTCCTTGGGGCCTTCAGCACCCTTCGCGATCAGCTCGAGGGCGCGCGCCAGCGTCAGCTCGTCGGGCGGGGTCTCGTCGGGCACGGGCGCGTTCTTGTCGCCGCACGACAAGAACGGCCCGTAGCGGCCGACCCGGACCTCGACCAGCTCGCCCTGCTCGTTGTTGCCCAGCGGGATCGAGCAGATCTTGCGCGGGTCGATGTCGTCCTGCACCGCGCCGATGCGGTCTTGCAGGCCCGGCGAGCCGTTGCCGAGGTAGAAGTGCTTGAGGTAGTCGTTGCGGGTCGCCTTGCCGTTGCTGATCTCGTCGAGGTCGCTCTCCATCTTGGCGGTGAACGCGTAGTCGACGAGCCAGCCGAGGTACTGCGCGAGCAGGTCCACGACGGCGAACGCGGTGAACGTCGGCACCAGCGCCGAGCCCTTCTTCCAGACGTACTGGCGGCGCACGATCGTCTCGATGATCGCCGCGTAGGTCGACGGACGGCCGATGCCGCGCGCCTCGAGCTCCTTGATCAGGCCGGCCTCGGTGATCCGCCCGGGCGGCTGCGTCGTGTGGCCGGACGGCGCGAGCTCGTCGGCCTTCGCGGTCTCGCCCTCCTCGAGGCTCGGCAGCACGCGCTCGGCGTCGGCCTTGGCGTCCTCGGCGTCGGCGTCGTCGAGGTCCTCGACGTAGGCCAGCCGGTAGCCCGCGAAGTCGACCGTCTTGCCGGTCGCGCCGAAGCGCGCCTCGCCGTGCTCCTTGGACTGCATCGTCAGCGCCATCGTCGTGCGCTGCCCCTCGGCGTCCTTCATCTGGCACGCGACCGTGCGCCGCCAGATCAGGTCGTAGAGCTTGCGCTCGTCGTCGCCCATCTCGGCCGACAGGTCGTTGGGGTGCGTGAACGACTCGCCGGCGGGCCGGATCGCCTCGTGAGCCTCCTGCGCGTTCTTGACCTTGGTCGAGTAGCTGCGCGGCTGTTCGGGCACGTAGTCCGCGCCGAACTCCGCTCCGATCAGCGCGCGCGCGGCGGCGACGGCCTGCGTCGACAGCGTCGTCGAGTCCGTGCGCATGTAGGTGATGAAGCCGTTCTCGTAGAGCCGCTGGGCGGCGCGCATCGTGCGCTGCGCCGCGAACCGCAGCTTGCGCGCAGACTCCTGCTGCAGCGTCGAGGTCGTGAACGGCGGCTTCGGGCGCTCGGTGTAGGGCTTCTGCTCGACCTTGACGACCTGGGCGCGGCCGCCTTGGAACTCCTCCGCGAGCGCCCGGGCGACCGCCTCGGGCAGCACCGCGACGTCGCCGCCGTCCTTCTGCTCGGCGGTCTTGAGCTTGCCGGTGTCCGGGTCGAAGTGGCTGCCGTTGGCGACGCGCTTGCCGCCGATCGACTGCATGTTGGCCGGGAACGCGATCGCCTCCTCGCCGCCCTGGAGCGTGGCTTCCAGCGTCCAGTAGTCGGCGGGCACGAAGCGCATGCGCTCGCGCTCCCGCTCGACGATCAGCCGCACCGCGACCGACTGGACCCGGCCGGCCGACAGCTTCGGCTTGACCTTCTTCCAGAGCAGCGGAGATACGGTGTAGCCGTAGAGTCGGTCGACGAGGCGGCGCGTCTCCTGGGCCTCGACGAGGTCCATGTCGATCTCACGCGGCGTCTCCAAGGCCTTGAGGATGGCGGACTTGGTGATCTCGTGGAAGACCAGGCGCTTGGTCTCGCACTTGGGCTTCAGCTCCTCGAGCAGGTGCCAGGAGATCGACTCGCCCTCGCGGTCTTCATCGGTCGCGAGGTAGAGCGTCGAGGCGTCCTTGACCATCGCGCGGAGCTTCTTGAGGTGCTCCTTCTTCTCGGCCGGGACCACGTAGAGGGCCTTGAAGTCCTCTTCGACGTCGATGCCGAGCTTGGCCCACTTCTCGCCCTTGAGCCTCGCGGGCACCTCGCTGGCCGTGCTCGGCAGGTCCCGGATGTGGCCGATGCTGGCCTCTATGCGGTAGTCCGAGCCCAGGTACTTGCCGATCGTGCGCGCCTTGGCGGGCGATTCGACGATCACGACGGGTGTCCCTGCTTGGTTGTTCTTGGGCATTCGCTGGTGGGGGCCGACGCCTTGTTAGGGGGCCGGGGAACCCACTGTCAAGCGTCGTCGGTCCGCGGGGCGCCCTACGAACGGATTGGTGGGCCCTTGTGCGTAGCGCGCGGTGCTGCCGCAGGTTCTCGGAAGGGTCACGTGGTCTTCACGGCATCTGAACGGGGCTTCCTAGCTTGTCTCGTGCCTGAGGGCGCTCCCGAAGGCGAACGACACGCAATCCAAGCAACCAATCCAATCAGACACTGCACCATGCACCCCACGCGCATTCTCGTCGCCTGCCTCGGCCTCGTCGCGGCGGCTTCCGCCCAATCCATCACGGGCAGCAACGGCGTCGATTTCTCCGCTCCGTTCAACACTTCGATCACGCTGGACCCGGCCAACAACCCCCACGTGCTGTCCGGTGACATCTACATCGAGCCGGGCGCGACCCTGACGATCCTCCCGGGCGTCCGCTTCGAGAGCAACCTCAACAGCACGCTGGCCATCACCCGCGGCGCCCAGATCTTCGCCGAGGGCACCCAGGACGCCCCGATCGTGTTCACGTCCAACCAGGACACCGGTGTCTACCGCCAGGACGCCAACAACGAGTGGGGCAACCTGACGGTCATGGGCTCGGGTTACATCTCCGAGGACGAGACGGCCACCAACACGTCGACGCCTTCGGCGAGCAACTATGCGGACATGGAAGGCCTGACGCCTGCGGTCGTCGGCTTCAACGACTACGGCGGCGGCGACGACAACGACGACAGCGGCACGATCGCGTTCTGCACCTTCTCCTACGGCGGCATCGCGTCGATCCCGGGCAAGGAGCTGAACGGCCTGTCGCTCGGCGGCATCGGCCGCGGCACCGACATCCACCACGTCGAGATCCTGAACAACATCGACGACGGCATCGAGGTCTGGGGCGGCACCGTCAACCTCAGCTACGTGTCGATCTGGAACATCGGAGACGACAGCTTCGACATCGACCAGGGCTGGCGCGGCAAGGCCCAGTTCGGCCTGATCGTGCAGGGCGCCTCGAACCAGGGCGCGCAGGGCTCGGGCTTCGGCGACAACGCGATGGAGATCGACGGCGCCGAGCGCTGCGACTGGCAGCCGGTCACGACTGCGGCCATCCACAACTTCACGGTCGTCGGCGGCGACCGCCCGGCCGGCGTCAACCCGACCGACGAGCTGGTCGAGTTCCGCGACAACGCGCGCGTCCAGTTCCTCAACTGCATCTTCATGGACGCAGGCAAGGAGGTCATCAACGACAAGGTCACCGACGGTGAGGCCAACAACAACACCACCGTCTGCGGCGCCGGCTCGGCCGTTCCGCAGCTGCTGACGCGCATGACCACGCCCGCCACGCAGACCTACGCGAACAACCCGTTCTCGAACCCGGCTGCGGCCTACCAGGCGCAGAACAGCGCCGGCAACCTCGTCGAGTTCCGCGGCTGCCTCTACTACAACAACAACGCGAGTTCGGCCTACACCGAGGCGCTCGGCTACGGCGTGTTCTCCTCGTTCCCGGTCGCGGGCACCAACCACGCCAACAACGACATCCTCGTCAGCATGCCGATCACGGCGCGCCAGCGCTCGGCCACGACCTTCATCGGCTCGGGCAGCAGCAACCACGGCGTCAACCCGGTCACGTTCCTGGACCCGACGCCGACCGGCGCGGCGCTCTCGGTCGCCGAGGTCAGCCCCGCCGACGGCTTCTTCCGCGGCGCGCCCTACGCCGGCGGCTTCGCGCCGGGCAACAACTGGCTGATCGGCTGGAGCCGCACCAGCGTCTACGGCCTGACCACCCAGCGCACGGCCGGCACCAACGAGCCGATCCACGGCACCGAGAACGGCGGCGCGGCGGGCCACCCTGTGCTCTACACGGACGGTGACTGGAGCGTCGGCTCGCAGGTCACCCAGAACCTGACCAACCTGCCGCTGGGCGTGGGCTTCATCCTGTTCGCGACGGCGCCCGCGAACCCGATCGTCCCGACGGCCGGCATCCCGCTCGGCCTGTTCGGCATCGACACCCTGATCCCGAGCAGCACCGGCGCGATCGTGGTCGTGTCGGGCGCCGGTCAGGGCAGCTACGGCTTCACGATGCCGGCGGGCAACTGGTCCGGGCTGAAGTTCTACACGCAGGGCTTCGCCTTCGACGCGAGCCTGCCGAACGGCGACTTCTCGGTCTCGAACGCGCAGCGCCACAACCTCTGAGCGTCCGAGAGGTCGTGACGACACGCAGGCGGGGTGCGGCCAAGGTCGCGCTCCGCCTGCTGCAATTCCGGGGACGCACCGGCGCGCTGATGCGCGTCGCCCATCGCTTGACGAGATCTTGACCGGACGTCGGCCCTTCTAGTCCGAATCACAACGGTCTCTTCACGGCATCTACACGTAGGTCCATAGCGTCGTCGTCGTGATCCCGGACGAGGCGCGAACGGCCGTGCCGAACCGGGCCCGCACAGCGCCGCCGACGCGGCGCGACTGCACGCGCCAACCACTGCTGACTGTCTTCATGAAGACGCCCTTCGCCTCCTCTGTACTGCTGCTCTGCGTGCTGCCGCTGGTCTCCTGCGGCGACGACCACCAGCACGCCGTGACCTCCGCCCGCGCGGCCGGGCACGCCGAAGTCGTCGACGCGGCCGCGGACCCCTCGCAGAGAGCGCTGCTCGAGCTGGCGTTCGAGGCGGCGTCACGGTTCCCCACGTCGCCACACAAGAAGAACCGGGGCCGCGCCCAAGGGCTGGTGCTCGCCGGTTGCTTCGAGCTCGGTCTGCCGCTCCTGGCGCTGCGCTTCGCGCCGCAGGCCGAGGGCTGGCGACGCGGGGCCGCCTACGCGGACTTCGTCTACCACGCTGCTCGCCAAGGCGTCACCGAAGGCTCGCGGCGCTACCTCGCGCTCGCATCGCAGGTCGTCGACGCTGAGTCCGCGGTCCCGAACGCGCAGCAATGGCGGCTCGACACGGTGCGCCTGAAGATCGCGCGGGCGCTCGCGGCCGTCGGCGACCTCGACGGCGCCCAGCAGACCGCGGGAGCGATCGACGCGTCTTCGCGCGGCGCCGTCGACCCGGACTGGTCGACGACGGTCGCGTCCCGCGTCGTGGACATGGACCTCGACGCGGCGCGCCGGGACCTCGCCCTGATCACGGACTCGTTCGAAGGTCAGTCGCTCGGCGAGCAGGGCTCCTCGCTGGCGGTCCTGAGCGCGATGCACGGACGGTTCTTCTCGGATCGCGAGCTGCGCGAACAGCTCGAGGAGCGCCTGCTGGTCCGCTACGTCAAGTTGCCGGCAGCCCTGCGCCTCGAGGCCATCGCGCCGCTCGTGGGTCACTACCTCGCCAACGACGAGGTGGACGGCGCGCGTGAGATCGTCGCGCAGCTGGCCGCGCTCGTCGAGCGCACGCGCTGGCGCCCGGAGGACAAGCTGCCGGCGCTGGCGCGCATGGCCGAGCTGCGCGCGGACCTCGGAGACGTCGACCTGGCGCGGCAGGAGCTGGAAGCAGCCCTGGTCTACTACCACGAGGTCCGAGGCGAGATCTTCGACATCTACCGCTGCGACGCGCTGCGCCCGGTCGGCCTCGCGTTCGCGCACCTCGGGGACCGCGAGCGGGCCCTGGACCTGCTCGCGACGGCGCTCGAGGAGGGGGTCCAGAACCCCAACGCGCGGCCGCGCTGCGATGACCTCGTCGAGACCTGCGTCGCCATGGCTTCGCGACGTATCGAGCCGTCCGCAGAGATGTTCGACAGGATGCGCGCGGTCTGCGCCGACCTGAACGAGCCCTGGTAGCTGTGAACCCGAATCGCATCTTCCTCGTGTTGGGCGCCGCGCTGCTGGTCGCGGCAGCCGCGAACGCGCAGCAGGTCGGCACGATCCGGGGCACCGTCATCGACAAGGACTTCAACGAGCCGCTGGCGGGCGTGACGGTCCAGATCGTCGGAGTACAGCAGCGCGTCGTGACCGACGGCAACGGCGTCTTCCTCTTCCGGGGGTTGCCGCCCGAGAACTACACGGTCGTGCTCGCGAAGGACGGCTACACCCGCGCGGTGGTGCAAGTTCGCGTGGTCTCGGGGCAGCAGTCCGACGAGCGCGTAGAGATGCTCGGGGACTTCACGGAGCTGGAGGAGTTCGTCGTGCGCGAGCAGGTCCAGCAGTCGTTGACCACCGAGCAGAAGGTGCTCGAGAGCCGCTTCGACAACGCCGCCATGGTCGACGCCATCAGCTCCGAGCTGATGTCCAAGAGCGGCGCCGGAAGCGCCGACGAGGCGCTCCGCCTCGTCGCCGGCGCATCGACGCAGGACGGCAAGTCGGCGGTGATCCGAGGCCTGCCCGACCGCTACGTGGCGACTCTGGTCAACGGCGTGCTGTTCCCCAGCTCGGACGAGGACAAGCGCGCAGTCGAGCTCGACGTCTTCCCGGCGAGCGCCATCCAGACCGTCGAAGTCAGCAAGACGTTCACGCCTGACCAGCAGGGCAACGCGTCGGGCGGCGCGGTCAACGTGGTGCTGCGCAGCGTGCCGGAGCAGCCGTTCTTCGTGAACTACAGCCTCGGCACCAGCTACAACACGCAGACCACCGGCCGCCGGGACTTCTTGAGCTACGCCGACGGCGGCGTGGGGGCCTTCGGGAGGAGCGGCAGCGAGCGCAACATCCAGCAGGTCGGCGAGAGCTGGACCGGCGCGGTCGGCGCCGACACCGTCGAGGCGCCCGACAACGTGAAGTGGTCTGCGTCGACCGGCGGTCGCTACGAGCTGGACGACGACTGGCGGATCGGCGGCTTCTTGAACTTCTTCTACGACCGCAGCGCCAACTTCCGCGAGAACGCCCGCGACGAGTCGTGGAAGGTCGGCCAGGTCGGCAGCCTGATGACGCCGCAGACCCAGCTCGGGACGCTGCAGCAGCCGCCGTTCACCACGTCGCTGCTCGAGCTGGACCGCAGCCAGGAGACGGTGCAGTGGGGCGGCCTCTCGACGTTCGGTCTGGAGAGCGACAACCACGCGTTCAACGTGACGCACCTGTTCTCGCGCGTCGCCGAGGACACGGTCACGTTCGCCGAGGACACGCAGGGCAAGAACTACTTCTTCCCGGGTCACGACCCGAACGACCCGACCTCCCCCGGCTTCAACCAGAACGACTCGGCGCCTTGGACCCGGCAGCAGACGCTCGCCTACGTCGAGCGCGGCACCGCGGCGCTGCAGCTCAACGGCCGACACCGCTGGGACCTTTGGGGCTTCGGCGCGCTGCGCGGCATCGAGATGGACTGGACGGTCGCCCAGAACGAGGCCTACCGAGACACGCCCGACCGGCGCGAGTTCGCGACGTTCTGGGATCCGGGCGCGGGCCCGAACGGCACGTTCTTCCAGCTCAAGCCGGCAGCGGAGTTCACCCTCGGCAACCTCCAGCGCACCTTCATCAAGATCGAGGAGGAGAGCGAGGAGCTGGCGCTCAACTTCCGACTGCCCGTCGACGTGTGGGGCGGACGTGAAGGTGCGTTCAAGTTCGGCTGGTTCCAGGACAGCGTCGAGCGGACGTTCACGCAGGAGACCTTCTCGAACTTCAACGATCCGAACCAGCAGTTCCAGGGCGCCTGGGAGGGCATCGGCTGGGCGCAGAACTGGGTCTACGAAGAGCACCCGATCACGGCGGCGGAGACCGACGTGGACTACGTCGGTAGGCAGGACATCGAGGCGCAGTACTTGATGGTCGACCTGCCGCTCACAGACGAGCTCCGGATGGTGAGTGGAGTGCGCTGGGAGGCTACGGACATCTCGATCATCAGCGATCCCGAGTCCGAGGCGACGTGGGTTCCCTCGACCGACGCTGAGGGCAACCCCAACTTCGGGATCGCGAACTTCCCCGTCAGCGACCCGACGGATCCGACCTACGACCCCGACCTGCTCGCTTCTGCCAATCCCCAGCGGTCCCAGGACAACGTGCTGCCTGCCATCGGCTTCATCTACGAGCCGATCGACGGGCTGATCCTCCGCGCCTCCTACACGGAGACCGTCGCGCGACAGACGTTCAAGGAACTGTCGCCGGTGTTCCAGCAGGAGTACATCGGCGGTCCGGTGTTCATCGGCGACCCGAACCTCGAGATCAGCGAGGTGCAGAACACGGACTTCCGCATCGATTACATGCCTGCGGAGGGCTCGCTGTTCTCGGTGTCCTACTTCAAGAAGGACATCGAGAAGCCGATCGAGTACGTCGAGGCGGCGCAGGGATTCACCTTCACCAAGCCGGTCAACTACCCGAGCGGCAAGCTGCGCGGCTGGGAGGTGGAACTCCGCCAGGAGATGAGCCAGTTCTGGCGGCCGCTCCAGGGCCTGCAGGTCGGCGGGAACTCGACGTGGATCGACGCGACCGTTCGGCGACCCGACAGCGAGCTGGAGCAGTTCCTGCAGTTCCAGGGCGTCGAGGACGACCCGACGCGCGACATGACCGACGCGCCCGACTACCTCTGGAACCTGTTCACGACCTACGACGTCGCCGCGACGGGGACCAGCTTCGGCGCGTTCTACACGGTGACCGGCGACACGCTGATCCAGGGCCCCGGCCCTTCCAACAGCGCCTTCATCCCTGCGACCTACGACAAGGCCTACGACAACCTGACGCTGACCATGCGGCAGGACCTCGGCCGCGGCGTGACCCTGTCGCTGTCGGCGAAGAACCTGACCGACGCCAACCGGCAGCAGGTCTACCGGACCAAGTATCTCCCCGAGGACCGCATACGCCGCGACTACACGACCGGCGTCACCTACTCGCTCTCGATCGGCGGCGTGATCCGCTTCTGAACTGCACCCTTCTCCTGCCTCCCTGAAATGACCTCCGCCCCAACAGTAAGGAACTGTCCCATGCCGTTTGACCGGCGCCGCTCCCGGCTCCTGGCGCGCCGCGCTGCGCCGCTCGTGCTCGCCCTCGCTGTCGTCGCGAGCGCGCCCGACGCTGCGGCTCAGTCGGGCGGTCAGCCGCCCCGGAGCGTCGAGGACCCGACCGCGATCGCCAAGACCGTGCGCGCAGCCCACGCGGAGTACGCGCTGGCGAAGCGGACGATCTCCGAAGAACGCGCGGCGTGGCAGAAAGGCAAGCAGACGCTGGAGGCGCAGGTGCAGGTGCTCGAGGGCGAGATCCAGTCCTTCGAGGCGCGCATCGCCGAAGCCAACAAGAGCATCGAGGCCGCAGACGGGAAGTACGGCGAGCTAGAGCGACAGAAGGCGCGCCTCGAGCGCGTCTCCAAGCTCCTCGACGAGCGGATCACCCGACTCGAAGAGCGCACCAGAGCGCTGCTCCGCCGGGTGCCGGAACCGCTCGCACTCAACGTCAAGCCGATCTCTCAGCGACTGCCCGAGAGCGACGAAGAGCGCGCCAAGCTGTCTCTCAGCGAGCGCTACCAGAACGTGATCGGCGTGCTCAACCCGATCGACAAGTGGAACCGCGAGGTCCGGATCGAGAACGAGCGCCGCGACCTCCAGGGAGGCAGGAGCGTCTCGGTCACGGTGCTCTACATCGGCCTCGCGCAGGGCTACTACGTCGGCGGCAAGGGGCCGGACGGCAAGCCGAACCTCGCCGGCGTCGGGGTGCCGACCCCGGACGGCTGGCGCTGGACGCCCGCGGACTCGCTGGCGCCGGATGTCAGCAAGGCCGTCTCGATCTACCGCAACGAGCAGCTCGCACGCCTCGTGCGGCTGCCGGTCAGCATCCAGTGAGCGAGGCCTTGACGATGCACACCAACCAGATGCTCTCTCATTTCCTGGCGGCGGCGACGTGCTTGGCCGCTGCGCTGACCGGCCAGGGCGAGGCGACGACGCCTTCTGCCCAGGAGCCTCGCGCCACGCTCGAAGCCGCGGCGGCATCGATGCAGGCAGACATGTCGGCTGCGCTCGCTGAGCTCGATGCGCTCCGCGCAGAGATCGGCGCCGAGCGGCTGCCGCTCGCGAAGAAGCTGACGCAGACCGAGGGACGCTTGAGCGCGGTCCGCCGGGACTTCGACGCCGTCTCCAGGGAGCTGGTCAAGAAGACCGACAGCCTCGCCGGACTCGACGCTTCGCTCACCGCGCTGAACCGGCAGTCCGACTACCTCTCCAGCCTGCTCGGACAGTACGGAGAGGAGTTCCGGACGCGGCTGCACATCGCCGAGCTGCAGCGATACCGGCAGCCGCTCGAGGCCGCGAAGCTGGCGCTCGAGAACACCAAGCTGACCGACGTCGATCGGTTCGGGACCCAGCTGGGTGTCGTCGAGCTGTCGCTGGACAAGCTCGAGGACGAGCTGGGCGGCACCCGCTTCGACGGGCGCGCCAAGGTCGACAACGGCGAGCTCAAGGCGGGCCGCGTGGTGATGCTGGGTCCGATGGCGCTGTTCCAGGCGGCGGACGGCTCGGCGATCGGCTCGATCGAGGAGACCGGCGGCTCACAGGAGCCGACCGTGCTGGACTTCTCGGAAGAGGAGGACCGTCGAGCGGCGGCCGGCATCGCGCTCGGTAGCGGTGGCCAGTTTCCGATGGACGTCACCCTCGGCAACGCGCAGAAGGTCGAGGCGATCCAGGAGACGTGGTGGGAGCACGTGCAGAAGGGCGGCGTCATCATGATCCCCATGGCTGTTCTGGCCGGGGCCGCGCTGCTCGTGGTGCTGCTCAAGTGGCTCTCGATGGTGTTCGTGCGACGCCCCTCCAAGCGCCGCGTCGCCCAGCTGCTCACGGTTGTCCAGGAGGGGGACCACGCGACCGCGAAGCAGCTCGCGCAGTCGATGCGGGGTCCCGCTGGACGGATGCTCGCTGCGGGCGCCGAGCACCTCGGCGAGCCGCGTGAGCTGATCGAAGAGGTGATGTTCGAGAAGCTGCTGACCACGCGCCTCAAGCTGCAGAGTTGGCTGCCGTTCGTCGCGATCTGCGCCACGTCGGCGCCCTTGCTCGGCCTGCTGGGCACCGTGACCGGGATCATGGGCACCTTCGCGCTGATGACGGAGTTCGGCACCGGCGACCCCAAGGTGCTCTCGTCGGGGATCTCCGAGGCCCTAATCACGACCGAGCACGGTCTGATCATCGCCATCCCGTCGCTGCTTCTGCACGCCTTCCTGGCGCGCAAGGCCAAGGGCGTCACCGACGGCATGGAGAAGATGGCCGTGCAGTTCATGAATCACATCCGCGAGCCGAAGCCGGCGGCCGCCCCCTCGGCCGCCGTCGCGTCCGAGGTCGCCTGATCCTCAGATGTTCGCCTTCGTCGAAGTGGCCGCGTCGTGGTCCGAGCAGCTCGCGCTGCTCTGGGGCGCCGCGTGGGACATCTGGGAGAAGGGCGGTTGGGCGATGGGCGCGATCTTCTTGAACGCTGTCATCATGTTCGGCTTCGGTGTCCACACGCTGATGAGGATCGCGCGGAAGAGCTTCCGCGGTCGCGGCGAGAAGACCTGGCGGCTGTGGATCGAGCACCCGAAGTACCGCGAGGGCAAGGTCGGCGAGCTGCTCGACGAGGTCACCATCGCAGAGAGCCTGGAGCAGTCGGCGGCGGTCTTCGACGGACTCCGTCAGGCCGAGCTGGCGCCGATCAACCGTGACCTCAGGGTCATGAAAGTCTGCATCGCAGCAGCGCCGCTCCTCGGCCTCCTCGGCACCGTCACCGGCATGCTCGCGACCTTCGCTGCGCTCGCGGCGGGCAAGGGCGGCGACAAGACGATGGTAGCCGTCAGCCAGGGCATCTCCGAGGCGCTGATCACGACGATGACAGGCCTCGTCGTCGCGCTGCCGGGGCTGTTCTTCCAATACGGCCTCTCGCGCATGCGCAACCAGTATGCGGCCTTCCTGGCGAAGCTCGAGACGGGCTGCGCGCAAGACCTCCACCGGCGCATGCAGGCGCGCGCCGGCGACTCCGAGGCCGCCTGAGGCACACCGCGAGACCACCTACCTGGAACAAGACCACCATGCGACGCTTCCGAGACTTCAGCAACGAGGACGCGGCCGAGGGCGGCATCGACATGTCGCCCATGATCGACTGCGTCTTCATCCTGCTCATCTTCTTCATCGTCACGACGACTTTCGTCGAGGAGACGGGCGTCGATGTGGACAAGCCACAGGCCGCCGCCGGTGTCTCGCTGCAGAAGAACAGCGTGATGTTCGCGCTGACTGCGGAGGGTGAGGTCTACTTCGACTCGAAGCCGGTCGGGATCGCCGCGGTGCGCTCCATCGTCGCCCGCAAGATGCTCAAGGAGAAACAGCCGGTCATCGTGCAGGCCGACCAGGCTGCGTCCGCGGGCATGCTCACGCGCGTCATCGACCAGTGCAAGCTGGGCAACGCCCCGACCGTCAGCATCGCGACCCGAAAGGCGGGGAGCTAGAGATGTCGTCCGAGGAGCCTTCGAGGCGGTCGAGCCGCACGTGGCGCGCGCTGTTCGCAGCCGTCGGCGGGCTCGCCTGTGCGCTCGGTTGTTTCTTACTGCTGCCGCTCCTGCGCGCGATCACCGCGCCGCCCAGGGCCGATCTGGAGCTTCGTCGTGCTGAGACTGTGGAGCTGCCGCCGCCGCCGCCGCCGGAGGAAGAAAAGGACGAGCCCGAGCAGGAAGAGGAGCCGCCTCCGCCCGAAGCGAGCGCCGAGGCCCCGCCCCTGGACCTGTCCGACCTGGAGCTGGTGCTGAACGGCGGCGGCTTCAACGACGGCGCAGGCGCGTTCGCGGGCGGGCTGCCGCTGCAGCTGCCGGGCGGCGTCGCGGGCGGAAGCATGGCCGACCTCTTCGACATGGGTGACCTCGAGGAGAAGCCGAGGCCGATCTATCGCGCGCGCCCCGACACCACTCGCGAGATGCGCAAGCGCATGCCGTGCACCGTCCTGATCCAGATGACGGTCGACAAGCTGGGGCGGGTCGTCAATCCGACCGTGGTCAGCACAGACGATCCGTTGTTCAACGCCGCGGCGCTCAGCGCCATCCGCCAGTGGAAGTTCGAAGCCGGCAAGCGGCGCGGCAAGCCCGACGACTTCCGCGTCCGTCAGCCCATTACGTTCAAGTGAGGTGTAAGTGATGTCTTCCCGAATCCCGACCTTCGCGGCCGCCGCGTCGCTGCTGCTGGCAGCCTGCGCGACGCACACGACGGGCCTGCCGTCGCCGCCTGTTGCGGCGCTGAAGGCTGACGTCACTCCTGAAGCCGAGGCGGCTACCGAGGCGCCGGCCGTCGAGGCGGCCGCGCTGGAGGTGGCTGCACAGGAACCCGCACAGGAGCCTGCGCCGGCCCAGGAGAGCGGCTCGCAGGCGACGCTCCGCGAGATCTGGGCCAAGCCGTCGTTCCAGCGTCGCCTCGCGCAGAACTGGCTGCGCGGCGGCGAGGTCGACCCGCCGCTGACACTCCGGGAGGGCGAGTTCCGCCAAGAGGTGCTGCAGCTGATCAGTGACGACGACATCGAGGACGCCACAGCCCGTCTGCAGAGCCTCCAGGGGCCCGACGCCAGTCCCGTGTGGGACTTCATGCTCGGCAACCTCAACTTCGGCAGGGAGCAGTATGCCGACGCCGCGCGCGAGCTGACGAAGGCCGTCGGTAAGTATCCCAGCTACCGCCGTGCCTGGCAGATGCTGGGCTTTGCGCAGATGCGCGCGGGCGAGTTCACGTCGGCTGTCGAGTCGTTCGTCGAGGTGATCGGGCTCGGCGGCGGCGACGCGCAGACCTACGGCTTCCTCGGCGTGGCGCACGCGCAGGCCGGGGAGTTCACGGCGGCGGAGTCGGCGTTCCGCCTCGTGATGATGATGGACCCGCGCGACGACCGCTGGAAGAAGCTGCTCGCCGAGTCGCTCGGGCGGCAGGGCAAGTACGCGGAGTGCATCAGCCTGATCAACTCGCTGATCGCCAAGGACCGCGACAATGTCGAGCTGTGGAAGATGCAGGCCAACGCGTTCGCCAACATGGGCGACACCGAGAGCGCCGCGACCAGCTTCGAGATCATCGACCGTCTGGGCGGCGCCGACTATGTAACGCTCGCCAACCTCGGCACGATCTACTTCAACGACGGCCTGTTCTCGATGGCTGTCGACGCCTACCTGCGCGCGCTCCAGCGCCCGGACCGGGGCAGTCACGAGGCCGCGCTGGCCGTCGCCAACAGCCTCGCGACGCGTTCCGCCTACGAAGAAGCGGGCCGCCTCGTCGCCGGCGTCGAGGAGGCCTACGCCGCGACGCTGTCGGCGGAGAGCAAGATGGAGCTTCTCAAGCTCCGCGCGCGGCTCGCGGTGGCGTCCGGCGCCACCGAGGAGCAGGTCGCGCTGCTGCACAAGATCGTCGAGTCGAATCCGCTCGACGGCGACGCGCTGATCCAGCTGGCGCGGCACTACCAGGGCGCAGGCGACGTCGAGCAGGCCGAGTTCCGCTACGAACAGGCGGCACGCAACCCCGACTTCACGGCGCGCGCCAAGGTGCTACACGGCCAACTGCTCGCAAACCAGCAGCGCTTCGCCGAGGCCGAGCCGCTGCTCGAGGCAGCGCTGCAGCTCAAGCGCAGCGACGACGTGAGCCAGCTGCTCGAATACGTCAAGCGCGCCAAGGCGCGCGCGGCGTCGAAGAAGTCGGGCGCCTAGGCGCCTGGCTACGCCTTGCGCAGCGGCCGCACGATCAGGTCCTTCAGCGCGAAGTTGCTGCCCTCGCCGACGCGGGTGACGAACAGGTCGTTGTGGTGGCGGATCAGGCCGAACTCGTCGAAGCACGACACGCCGCCGCAGATCTCCATGCCGAGCGCCACCAGTTCGCTCGCGCGGCGGCTGCACTCGACCTTGATCTTGGCGGCCTGCTCGCGGCCGAGCGTGCCCTTCTCGTAGAGGTCGCAGCAGTGCACAAGCCACGTCAGCCCGCTCTCGAGCGCGATGTCCATGTCGACGATGACGTCCTGCACGCGCTGGAAGCGGCCGATCGGCTGGTCGTCGAACTGGTGCCGCTCCTCGGCGTAGATCCGGCACTTGTCGAGCGCGAACGCGAGCGAGCCGAGCGCCAAGGACGCGATGAACAGGCGGCCACCGTTGAGCGTGGTGACCATCACCTTGAAGCCGTTGTTGACCTCTCCCAGGATCGCGTCGTCGCCGACCTCGACGTTCTCGAACATGATCGAGCCGGTCGATGACTGCTCCCAGACCTTCTTGCCCTGCATCTCCTGGTAGAAGACGCCCTGCTGGTCCATCGGCACGATGAAGCACGTCGAGCGCTTGCCGTTGGGGGCGTCGGGCGCGGTCAGCGCGTGCACGACGACGTGGCTCGCCCACTTCGCGTTGGTCGACCAGCACTTCTCGCCGTTGATCACCCACTTGTCGCCCTGCTTGGCGGCGGTCACCTCCGGGTTGGCGGCGTCGCTGCCGCGGCCGGGCTCCGAGAGGCCGAACACGAACATGCGCTCGCCCGCGGCCAGCGCCGGCAGGTGCGCCTGCTTCTGCGCGTCGGAGCCGCACAGCTGCAGCGGCTTGGCGCCGAGCGAGATCGCGGCGCCCGGCGTGATCGCGACGGCCTGGCTGTGGTAGCCGATCGCGAGCCCCATCAGGCAGAGGTCTGCGTGGTCGCCGCCCTGGCCGCCGAACTCCTCGGCGATCGGGATGCCGAACAGGCCCATCTCGCCCATGGCCCGGATGCAATCGTCGGGCACCAGCTGGTGCTCCCGCTCCCACTTCAGCAGGTGCGGCGCGATCTGCTCGTCGCTGAAGTCGCGGACCGCCTCGTAGAAGGCGAACTTGTCCTCGTCGATCAGGCCGGCGAGATAGGTGTCGATACGGCGTGCCATCGCCCGAGACAGTAGGACGCGGCCGGGGCCGAGACCAGCGCGGGCCCGGCCCTGCTCAGCGGCCGCCTGCGGACTCGTCCGTAGCCGCCTTCTCGGCGGCTTCGAGCGCCTGCAGGAACGCCGTCGCGGTCGCGTTGCCGCGGTCGAGCTCCAGCACGCGGCGGAAGGCGGCCATCGCCGGCCCCGGCCGCGCCGAGAAGCGCATGTTGTAGCCGAGCAGCAGCTTGGCCCAGGCGTCGTAGGGCTTGTCCGAGCAGTAGCGCTGCAGCGCTTCGACCTGCGCGTCGAACTCGCTCGCGTCCTCGTAGAAGCCGCGCTTGTCGGTCTCGGCCGTGACGATCGCGGGCTCGAGCCGGACGGCCTCGGTGACGAGGAAGGCGGCGTAGTGGTAGTCGCCGTTGGCGAACACGGCGTCGGCCAGCACGAGGTGCACCGAGGCGTCCTCGGGGAGCAGGTTGCGGGCCTTGGCGTAGGCTTCGGCCGCGTCGTCGTAGCGGCCCGCGCGGAAGTAGAAGTCGCCGAGCTCGACGTACTTGTCGGCGAGCGCCTCGGTCTCGGGCGCCGGCCCTGCCGGCGCAGCACCGGCCGCGACGAGCACCTCGGTGCTGCCGCCGTCGACCGGCTCGAGCGGCGACTCCTCGACGACGACCACGCTGCTCGGCACGTAGAGGTAGGTCGGGCAGTAGGTCGTGGTCGGGTACCACCAGTAGCTGGCCGGCAGCGCGTTCGGGACCGACCAGCCGGTCCAGTAGGCCGATTGGTAGCACGTGTTCCAGTAGGACGTGTGCCACGCGTAGTAGGGCGCGAGCACGCCGACGTTCCAGCACCACGGGTTGAAGCCGTTCCAGCCCCAGCCGCACAGGCTCCATCGCGACGCCCAGCCGTAGCCGAACGGCGTGTAGCACCCCGCACCCCAGCCGCCGAAGCTGTTGCAGCACCAGTTGTTGTTCCAGCCCCAGGTGTTGCCCCAGACGCCGCCGAAGGTCGTCCTCCGCGTCCCGGTCGACCAGCCGTAGCCGACGAACGAACCCGCGCGGGGCGACGTCGTCGCGTAGCCGGCCGGCGCGCCCAGCCGCGGCGCGCCCACGCTCGGCGTGGCGTAGGTGTTGGTCGTCGCGATCGCGCTCGAGCTGACGCGCCGCGCCTCGAGGCGTCCGGCGTCGGCTGCAGGCGAAGGCCGCCGCGTCGCGCGGGGCGCCTCGCGGCCGGCGTCGCGGGGGAGGTAGCGCTCGCGGATCGGCGCCGTCGACGCGCGTGTGCCGCGCGTCGGGCGTGCGGTGTCGGGCGTCGTGCCGTAGCGGCGCGTCGTGCGGTTGGTGTTGCTGTTGTTCGGGCGCAGGCCGCTCGTCGCGCCCGCCCCCGAGCGCCCGTCCGTCGTGGGGGTCTTCGTGGTCCGGGTGGTCGCGCGCACGTCGGACGCGCGGCTGCTGCCCGGCGCGTAGCGCGACCTCGAGCTGCTGCTCGACGGCGTCCTCGTGGACCGCGTGGTGCTGCTGGTGTCCGCCGCGCGGCCCGTGGTGCGCGGGGCGTAGCGGGACGACGAGCCGCGCGTCGACGGCGTGCGCGTCGGGCGGGTGATGGTGCGCGCGTCGCTGGAGCTGCTGGTTCGCGGCGTGTAGCGCGAGCTGCTGCTGCTGCGCGGCGGGGACGTGCGGCTCGGAGACGTGCGCGCGGACGAACTCGTGTCCGCCGAGCTGCTGCTGCCCGGGGCGTAGCGGCTGGGCGTCCGCGTCGTGCGGACGCGGCTCGCAGAGCTGCGTGTCGTCGGCCGGGTCGTCACGCGCGACGGCGAAGGCGTCGTGGTGGGGGTCGTCGCGCGGCTGGGCGCGGGTCGCGAGACGCGGCTCGGCGCGCGCGTCGTGGACGAGCGCGTCGTGCTCGGGGTGCGGGTGGGCGCGGGCCGCGTCACCCGCGGTGTCGGGCGGCTGGGAGCCGGGCGCGAGACCCGAGGTGCGGGGCGGCTCGGGGCGGGGCGCGTGACCGAGGGCCGCGGGCTGGGCCGGGACGGCGTGCTGCGTCGCTGTGCGGTCAGCGACGCGCCGATCATCAGGCCGAGCAGCGCGATCAGGAGGGGTCGTAGGTTCGTCATGGGTTCCTCGTGGAGAGGTCGTCAGGCGCCAGCGATGCAACAAGGATACCGCGCGGGATATCTTCCTCGCTCGTTGTGTCCGAAGGACTTCGGTCGCAATAATACGTTCGAACGTATCAAATCGTCGCTCCCGGGGGCGGGCTGTCTCGTCGTCGCTACACGCGGCGGCAGGCCCAAGACAGCGCGCAACGGCGGCCGACGTTCTGCAGACATGGCCCATCGATCGCCGAACCCGACCGGCAGCGCCGATCCGACCGCGCCGAAGTCCCGCTTGCTGGGCGCGCCGCTGCGCACCTTCTTCCGCGGGCTCGCCGCGATCCTGCCGCTCGCCCTGACCGGATCGCTGATCACCTGGGCGGTGGTCAGCGGAGAGACGCTGCTGCGCAACGTCATCCTGCTGTGGCTGCCCGAGGAGCAGTACTGGCCCGGCATGGGCTTCGTCCTGTCGATCGCCCTCGTGTTCGTCACGGGCCTGCTGCTCTACTCCTTCGTGGCGCGCCGGCTCTACCGGGCGTTCACCGCGCTCTTGGAGCGGATCCCGGTCGTCAAGTCGATCTACGGCATGTTCGTCGACGTCGCCCGGCTGGTCGCGAGCGGCGAGGAGAAGCCGTTCAAGCAGGTCGTCATGGTGCGGCTGCCCGAGGGCCTGGAGCTGATCGGGTTCCTCACGCGGGACCGCTTCGACGACCACCCCGACGTCGGCGAGGACAAGTTGGCCGTCTACCTGCCGATGAGCTACCAGCTCGGCGGCTTCACCGTGATCGTGTCGGCGGACAACGTGCGCGCGCTCTCGATGACGGTCGAGGAGGCGCTGCGGTTCTGCGTCACGGCGGGCGTCTCGCGGGCCGAGGAAGTCTGAGCGGGGGCGCGCAGACGGCGCCGAGTGCGTAAGATCAGCGGTCCCACCATGCGGACCCCTCACGCTGTAGCCGTTTCGTTCCTGAGCGCCGCTGCGCTCGTCGCCCAGAAGCCGTCGTGGCCCTACTCGATGGACTTCGGGCCGTGCCTGATGACCACCTTCGCGGGCAACGGGCTGTGCGGCGACGTCGACAAAGGGCTCGTCGTGCGGCTCGGCGACGCGGGCGCGGTCGCCTTCGACACGGAGCTGCTGCGCATGGCGGTCGCCTGGACCGACGGCTGGCTGACGCTGCGCGGCACCGCCTACGACGGCAGCCACGGTCCGTTCCCGTCGCGGCGCGGCCTGGCGCTCGCCGAGACCCGCGTCGGCCCCGGCTGGTACCGCGGCGACGCCAAGGCAGACCCTCGGCCGATCCCGCACGGCCCGCTGCCGACCGACTGGGGGCGCTACGGCGGCTACCGTCGCGTCGGTGACCAGGTCCTCGTCGACTACCGCGTCGGCGACATGGACGTGACCGAGCACTACGCGCTCGAGCAGCGGGCTCTCCCCGTACTGCTGCGCACGCTCGAGCTCGGCCCGTCGGCGACGGCGCAGACCATGGTCGTGCTCGACGGCCCGGCAGGCTGCACGGGCGCGTCCGTGACGCAGGACGGCACGCGTATGGCCGTGCTCAACTGGACGCCGAAGCGCGCGGGCAAGGTCGAGTACGAGGGCACGACGGCTGGTTGGGACCGGCTCTCGCTCGGGGCGCCTTCGTCGTCGGACGTCGTCGGCGAGACCGCCAAGATCTCGTTCGTCGCCGGCATGGCGACCGCGCACGGCAAGTCGCAGCAGGACCTGACGGTCCCTGCGCTGAGCGACGGCCAGGGTGCTGCCAACGAGGACGACTGGAAGGGCAGCGTCTGGTTCGACAAGCACAAGGTCGGCAACCGCAACATCGACCACGGCCGCTACCTGGTCGAGCTCGACGCGGCCGCGGACGTGACGCGTATCCACACCTACTCGTGGCACAAGAGCCAGCGCGCGGTCCAGAAGTACGTCGTCTACGGCAGCGACGGCGCGGACCCGGCCGCCGAGGACCTCGGCAAGGCCGGCTGGAAGCGCATCGCGCAGGTCGACAGCAGCAGGCTCGGCCGCGGCGACAAGCATGTGGTCGCGATCTCCGATCCCGCGGGGCTCGGGAAGTTCCGTCACCTGCTGTTCGACGCCAAGGACGGCGGCACGTTCTTCTCGGAGATCGACGTCTACGCGGGCGAGGCCCGCGCGAAGATCGACACCGACGGCCGGCCTTCGGAGCGGCTGGTCGCGGTCGCGCACGGCGACGCCGGTCCGGCGCTGGAGACCGAGGGCGAGCGGGTCGTGCTGCGCGTCCCGCCGCACGACCAGACGATGCGCGTGCAGCTCGCCGTCGCGGCCGGTCAAGCCGGCGCGCAGCTCGGCACGCTGACGATCGACCTGATGAAGCCGCGCCGCGTCGCGGCGTTGCCCGACGGACCGGCTGCGCCGCGCTGGGGTGCGCCAATCGTCACCAAGGGCGCGCTCGGCGACGACGACGGGCCGTTCGCCGTGGACACCGTCACGATCCCGTTCGAGAACCCCTACGGCTCGCGCATGCGCACGGGGGCGTTCGACTTCTTCTCCGACGGCCGCGCCGCGGTGTCGACGTGGAACGGCGACGTCTGGCTCGTCTCGGGCATCGACGAGGACCTCGACCGCCTGGAGTGGCGCCGGTTCGCGACGGGGCTGTTCGACCCGCTCGGCCTGCGCATCGTGGACGACGTCGTCTACGTGCACGGCCGCGACGGGCTCACGCGCCTGATCGACACCGACGACGACGGTGAGGCGGACCGCTACGAGAACTTCAACAACCAGGTCTACATCACGCCCGCGTTCCACGAGTTCGCGTTCGACCTGCAGACCGACGCCGACGGCAACTTCTACTTCAGCAAGGGCGCGCCGGTGAACCCGGGCGGCCGCGGCTTCATGAAGATCGTCCCGCACCACGGCACGATCCTGAAGGTCAGCAAGGACGGGGACACGATCGAGGCGGTCGCGACCGGGATGCGGGCGCCCAACGGCATCGGCGTGTCCCCGACCGGCGTGCTGACCAGCGGCGACAACGAGGGCACCTACATGCCGCGCTGCCGCCTCAACTGGATCGAGGAGGCCGGGTTCTACGCGGGCGTCAAGGACACCGCGCACCGCTCGCCGGTGCCCGACCAGCCGGACCTGCCGCTTTGCTGGATGCCGATGGACATCGACAACTCGAGCGGCGGCCAGGTGTGGGTCACCGGCGCGGGTTGGGGCGACCTGCAGGGCCACCTGCTGCACAACTCCTACGGGAAGTGCTCGACCTACCTGGTGCTGCCCGAGCGCGTCAACGGCCGCATGCAGGGCGGCGTCGTGCGGCTGCCCGCCAACTACACGTCGAGCGCGATGCGCGGCCGCTTCTCGCCGATCGACGGTCAACTCTACACGATCGGCCTCAAGGGCTGGCAGACCTCGGCAGCGCGCGAGGGCGGCTTCCACCGCGTGCGGCGCACCAACAAGCCGCTCGACCTGCCGCTCGCGCTGAGCACCTGCGACGAGGGCGTCTACCTGACGTTCTCGACGCCCGTCGACGCCGAGCTGGGCGCCGACCCCGAGAGCTACGGCGTCGAGGTCTGGAACTACCTCTACTCGCAGAACTACGGCTCGCCGGAGCTCTCGGTGCTCGAGCCCGAGCGCAAGCGCGAGCAGGGCAAGGAGAACCGCGACCCGCTCGAGGTCGTGTCCGCGACGCTGTCGAGCGATCGCCGCACGGTGTTCCTCGCGATCAAGGGCATGCGCCCCGTGCACCAGATGAAGATCACCTGGGACCTCGACACCGAGGACGGCCGCGCGCTGCGCGGCGCGCTGCACAACTCGATCCACTCGCTGCAGAAGAACCCGGGGTTCCCGAAGAAGTAGAGGCAGATGCGCGTCCGGAGTTCGTTGGCGCTCGGCTGGCTGCTGGCGGTCACGGTGTTGACCTCCGCAGGCTTCGAGCAGGTCTCCGCGGAGCCGTCGCCGGCCCGCGGCTCGATGGCGCGCGGCGCCAAGGTGACGTTCGCGGCCTCGCGCGGCGGCAAGGTCACGCACAGCCAGCGGGCGCGACTGCTCTCGCTCGCCGTGGAGCGCGGCGAGACGCCGACGCCGTACCTGCCCGCGGGCGCGTTCACGGCGACGGTCGACGCGGTGGTGACGCTGCCGGCGCGCGACCGCATGAAGTTCCGCGTCGACGGCCGCGGCAACGTCACGCTGCGCGTCAACGGCAAGACCGTGCTCGACGGCCGCATGCGCGGCCGCGACCCGCTCGAGACCGAGAAGGCGGTCCGCCTCAAGAAGGGCGAGAACGACCTGCAGGTCGTCTTCGAGAGCGCCGCGCGCGGTGACGGCGAGCTGCGGGTCTTCTGGTCCGGTTACGACTTCGGCTTCGAGCCGATCGCGCCGGAGCTGTTGAGCTACCCCGCGGACGACGAGGCCGTCGTCGCCGGCGAACAGCTCCGCCGCGGCCACGCGCTGTTCGTCGAACGCCGCTGCGCGCGCTGCCACGACTACGACGAGCTGCGCGTGAGCGAGTCGGCCTACCTGGAGCTCGACCGCGCCGGCCCCGATCTGCGCCGGGTGGCGTCGCGGGCGCGTCCCGGTTGGCTGGCCAAGTGGATGCGCGATCCGCACGCGGTGCGTCCGGACGCGACCATGCCCAGGATGCCGCTCTCGGACTCCGACGCCGACGACGTCGCGGTCTACCTCAGCGGCCTCGGCGAACCTGCGCCGGCGATCGCGTTCACGGACGCCCAGCGCGAGGTGGGTGCGGCCCGCTTCCGCGAGCTCGGCTGCGTCGCGTGCCACACCCGCACCGACGAGTCGGCAGAGGACGCCGCGATCGGCGACCGCATCCGGCTGCAGTTCGTCGAGGAGAAGTGGCACCCCGCGGCGCTCGTCGCCTACCTGCAAGAGCCGAGCGCGCACTACCCCGGCGTGCGCATGCCCGACCTCGAGGTCTCGGCCGAGGACGCCGCGGGGCTCGCGGCCTACCTGCTCGCGTCGGCGCGGGAGCTGTCCGCGCCCAAGGGTGACGCCAAGAAGGGCCGTCGCCTCGTGCAGAAGCACGGCTGCGCGACCTGCCACGCGTTCCACGACGACATCCCCCCTGCGGTCCGCTTGTTCCCGCGCTACCGCAACCTGAAGCCCGAGCGCGGCTGCCTCGCCGACGAGGCCGGTGGCGAGGCGCCGTACTTCGACCTGGACGCCGACGAGCTCGCGGCCCTGCGGGCGTTCCTGCCCCACGCTGGCGAAGCGCCGTTCCGCACGGCCCCGCTCGACTACATCGCGCGGCACTACACCATGGAGCGTTGCGTCGCCTGCCACGCGCTCGACGCGTCGCCGTCGACCTGGGCGCAGCTCGCAGAGCGCTGGTCCGAGGACGAGCCGCTGCCGCCCGAACAGGACCCTGCAGCGCAGGGCCTGCCGTCGCTCACGTGGGTCGGCAGCAAGCTGCAGCCCAGCTGGATCCGTTCGTTCGTGACCGGCCAGTTGCCGTCGCCGCGGCCCTGGCTGACGGCGCGCATGCCGAACTTCGAGCGGCACGGCAGAGCGATCACCGACGGGCTGGTGCGCGAGCACGGCTACGGCTCCAAGGACGAGCCGATCCTCGCGGGCAAGGCCAACCTCTCGGTGCACGGCCAGCGTCTGCTGGCCCAGGGCACGGGCTTCGGATGCGTGCAGTGCCACGCCGTCGGAGACCAGAAGGCCACGCAGGTCTTCGAACGTGAGGGCATCAACCTGCTGACCGCGCGCGGCCGCCTGCGGCACGAGTACTACACCCGCTGGCTCGCGGATCCGACCAGGCTCGATCCGGACGCGCGCATGCCGAAGTACGCCGACGACAACGGCAAGACGGCGTTCACCGACGTGCTCGGTGGCAAGGCTACAGACCAGTTCGAAGCGATCTGGCAGTTCCTGGGCGACAAGACGCGCAGGTGAGCGACGAGCTCGCAGCGCTCGGGGTCGATGTCACGGACGAGGAAGACTCCGGCCTCGTGCTGCGCTCCGAGCACCGCGACTGGTTGCTGTCGGTGTTCCGCACATTCTCGCTGCGCGCCGAGGCGCACGGCCCGCACCTGCGCGTCGCGACCAGGGACCGCGCCCAGGTGACGCGCATCGTGGGCGCAGCGCTCGCACCCCAAGCCCTCTTGTTCGATCTGGACGGAGTGCTCGCCGACCTGTCGCGTCGCCGCCCCCTCGCCGCGGCAGACGACCTCGCAGCGCTGGCGCGCGACCACGGGGTCGGGGTCGTGACCACGTGCCCACGCCGACTCGCTGAGTCGGTGCTCGAGCGCTACGGGTTCCTGGCGCACGTCGGCGCTGTGGTCGGCAGCGAGGACGGCCCGTGCAAGCCCGACCCCGCGCCGGTGCGCCTCGCGATGGAGCGGCTCGGCGTCGAGCGCGCGTGGATGCTCGGCGACAACCCGAGCGACGTGACCGCGGCGCGCGGCGCGCAGGCGGTGCCGTTCGCCGTGACGCCGCTAGGCATCGGCGCCGAGTCGCACCTCGCGCGGCTGCGCGGCGCGGGCGCGGTGAGGTTCGTCGACGGCGTCGCGGAGCTGCGCGCGCTGCGCGGGGCGTAGCGCGCTGCTGCGGCTACTTCTTGTCGGCGTCCAGCTGGCGGTAGCGGCCGCGGTACTTCTCGGCGAGCACCGTCTGCTTGTTGCGGAGGTCGACCTCGCGCCCCTGGATCCAGGCGCGCTGGATCTCGGTCGTCAGCTCGAGCGGGCTGCCGTCCGACACGAACAGGGTCGCATCCTTGCCGACCTCGAGCGACCCCATGCGCTCACCGACTCCGAGGATCTCTGCAGGCAGCCGCGTCACCGCGGCGAGCGCCACGTCCTCGGGCAGCCCGAACGCCGCGGCCGTCGCCGCGTGGTAGGGCAGGTTGCGGTCGTTGGAGTAGTCGTCTCCGGTCGCGATGCAGAAGCGCACGCCGGCCGTGTGCAGGTCGCGCGGCAGCGTGAACGGCTCGTCGTAGGGCGCGTCCTCGCGCCTGGGCAGCCGGTGCACGCCGTCGATCACCACCGGCACGTCGTGCTTCTTGAGCATCTCGGCACACGCGCGGGCCTCGTGCCCGCCGACGACGACGATCCGCAGGCCGCGCTGCGCACCCCACTGCACGGCGGACTCGATCTGTTCGACCGAGTTGGCGAGCACGAACACGGGGCGCTCACCGCGGACCGCAGGGAGCAGCGCCTCGTGGCGGACATCGCGCGCGACCGTCGGGTCGCCGTCGCGGGCGGCGCCCCAGGCCTTCGCGGCGGCGAACGCGTCGTCGATCCGCTGCCGCCGCTCCGTCACGCTCGTCGAGCTCTCGCTCGACGCGCGACGCCAACGGGATCGACCGCCGCCCTCGCTCGGCCAGGACACCACCGGGCCCGCGTCGCGCAGCAGCGCCATGTCGGCGTTGGTCCAGCCGTCGAGTTGGATCAGCGACGCCCGGCCGGGCACGGAGCCACCGACGGGGAACGTGAGCGCGGCCAGGACGCCGTTGCTGCGCGCGACCGGGATCGCCGCCGAGTCGGGGTTGACCGCCGTCGCCGCGACCGCCTCCGGCGACATGTCGCCGAGCTCGTTGGTGTCGACGGACTGCGGCACCTGCCCGATCTCGATCAGGCCGAGCGAGGTGTGCGCGGAGATCATCCCCGGGAAGACGTGACGACCCTCGAGGTCGATGCGGACCGGCGCCACCCGGACCTCGCCGAGCCGCGGGTTCTCGCCGTTGGGGAGCACGCCCTGGATCTTGCCGTCGCGGAACCAGATCGTGCCGTTCAGCAGCACCTTGCCGGCAGCGGTGTGGATCGTCGCGTTGGCGAGGATCACGGCACCTCGCTGCGGCGCTGCCTTGGACAGCAGGTCCTGCGCGGGCAGGTGGGGGAGCAGCGCGAGCGCTGCGAGGGCGATCGGACGGGTCATCAGCGGCCTCCTTCGGCGTTGCGGCAGCAGTAGTCGTTGTTGGTCTCCTCGGCGCGCCAGTAGGCGTCCTTCGGGTCGCCCTCCTTCGCGGTGCGGCCGCCGCGCTTGCCTGCGGCGAGCGCGAGCTGCAGCAGCCGCTGCCGCTCCTCGGCGACGCCTGCGCGCAGCTCGGCGTCACGCTCGAGCGAGAACATCTTGCGGCCGTCCACCCACGTCGCCTCGCACCGCGCGGCGTAGCCGAGCGGGTTGTGCGACCACAGCGCCAGGTCGGCGTCCTTGCCCGCGGTCAGTGAGCCGGTCCGGTCGAAGACGCCGAGCTGGATCGCCGGATTCCTGGTGACGAAGTGCAGCGCCTCGGCCTCGTCGACGCCGCCGTACTTCACCGCCTTGCCGGCCTCGGTGTTGAGGCGCCGCGCGTGCTCGTTGCTGTCGCTGTTGAACGACACGACCACGCCCGCCTCGTGCATGATCGCGCCGTTGTCGGGGATCGCGTCGTAGACCTCGAGCTTGTAGGCCCACCAGTCGCTGAACGAAGACGCGCCGACCGCCGAGCGCCGGATCGCGTCGGCGACCTTGTAGCCCTCGAGCACGTGCTGGAACGTGCCGATCTTGATGCCGTACTCGTCGGCGAGGCCGCACAGCATGAAGATCTCGTCCTGGCGGTAGCTGTGGCAGTGCACCCAGCGCTTGCTGGCGAGCACCTCGGCGAGCGCCTGCAGCTCGAGGTCGACGCGCGGCGGCAGGACCTTCGCGCGGTCGCGCGGCGCGCGCGCTTCGTAGGCCGCGTGCTCGCGCGCATACGCCTCGGCCGCGGCGAACCGGTCACGGAGGACCCCCTCGACGCCCATCCGCGTGCTCGGGTAGCGGGTGCTCGGATCACCTCGTCGGTTCACGCGGCGCGGGTTCTCACCGAGCGCGAACTTGATGCCCGGCATCGAGCCCGAGAAGAACATGTCGTCGGGCTCGGCGACGCCGTAGCGCACCTTGACCGTGTTCGACTGGCCGCCGATCACGTTTGCGGAGCCGTGCAGCTGGTTGACTGCGGTCACGCCGCCCGCCAGCTGCCGGTACCAGTTGACGTCGTCGGGGTCGAGCACGTCCTGGATGCGGACCTCGCTGGTCACCGCCTGGCCGCTCTCGTTGACGCCGCGCGAGATGCCGGTGTGCGAGTGGCAGTCGATGACGCCCGTCGTCAGGTGCTTACCGGTCGCCTCGAGCACCTCGACGTCATCGGCCAGCGCGGGCATGTCCTCCCGCCGCCCGGCGAACGCGATCTTGCCGCCGCGCACGACCACCGCGCCGCTCTGGACCTTGCCCCGGCCGTCTCCGGTCCAGACCGTCGCGCCGACGATCGCGAAGGTGCCCTGCTCGGGCAGGGCTTCGAAGCCGTAGCCGCCGAGCGGCGTCGGCAGCGCTGCGAGCGGCGCGGGCTCGGCGGCCGCGCGCTCCTCTTCGACCTCCGACTCGGACTGCGCGCGGTTCGCGGCCACCTGCTGCGCGCTGCCGTCGGGCGCCGTGCAGACGCCCGCGAGGCCGGCTCCCTCGGCGCGCAGACGCAGCCAGTAGGTGCCTTCCCCGACCGCCTCGCCGGAGAGCTGGCACGTCAGCGACGCAGGTCCGCGCTTGACGGACGCGACCTTGACCTTCTGCTCGCCGGCGGCGCACTCGAGCTTCTTGCCGTCGATGCGCAGCGTCACGGCCACGCCGTCCGCTGCGCCCGGGAAGCCCTCGGTCCAGGTCCAGTCGCCGTCGAGGCCGGCGTCCTCGGGCGCGTTCACCACGTGGCGCACGCCGCCGACCCAGACGTCGCGGACGACGCGGTCCTCGCCGAACAGCTCGCCCTGCACGACCACGAGGTTGGCGAGCTTGCCGACCTCGACGGTGCCGCAGTGCGCGTCGACGCCGAGCAGCGCGGCCGGCGTCGTGGTGACGGCCGCGAGCGCCTGCGCGTCGGTGCCGCCGTGCTCCTGCGCGTCGCGGACGCGCGCGGCGAAGTCCTCGCGGTCGCGCAGCCGCGCGGTCGTCCAGGCGACCGTCAGGCCCGCGTCCATCAGGCGTCGGCTGTTGCTCGGCGCGTGCTCCCAGGACTGCAGCTGACGCAGCGTCGCGCGGTCGGCCTCGGCCGCCGTCGAGACGTCGGGGGCATCCGGCAGCTGCAGCGGCACCACGATCGGCGCGCCGCGCCGAGCGAGGGCCGGCAGCCTGCGGAACTCCATGCCGCTGCCGACGATCACCGGCTGCCGCTGGAACTCGGCCGCGACCCGCAGGGCGCGCAGCGCTTGCAGCTCGTTCTGGGTGTCGAACCACATCGGCATCGCGCGCTGGGCCGCGATCGCCTCGAGCACGCGCGAGGGCTGCGGCGCGCCTGCAGCCAGCGCTGCGTCGGCCGCGACGGCGCGCCCACAGCGCTCGTACCAGTCGCCGTCGCTGAGCGACTGTCGCAGCAGCGCGATCGCGCCCATCTCGCTGTTGGGGTAGCCGCCGCGGTTGGTCTGCAGGCTCGCGGCCGCATAGGCCTGCGCCCGCAGCACGCGCGCCGGCGCGGTCTCGCTGGGCTCGTCGAGCAGCACGACGGCGCTGGTGCCCTTGAGGATGCCCCCGGAAGGCGCTGCGGCGACGACCGCGTAGCCGAGCGCGCGCAGGCTCTCGCGGTCGTCTTCGCCGACCAGCGCGCCGTCCAGCGCGTTGCGCTGCGGCTGCACCATCGTGTTCCAGTGCTTGTCGGTCGTGTCCTCGTCGAGCGCGGGTACGTCCGAAGCGAAGTAGGGCTCGACCAGGCCCGGGTAGATCGTGAGGCCGGTGCAGTCGACGACGGTCGCGCCCCTGGGCGCAGCACCGCTACCGACCGCGGTGATCCTGCCGTTACGCATGACGACCGTCGCGCCGTCGAGGGTCTGCCCCGGCGCTGGCACGACGCGCGCGTTCTGCAGCGCATACCAGCCCGGGTCGACGGGGCGGGGGCCGTTGTGCGGCGGGCCCTGGCCGATCACCGAGGCCGTCAGGGCGACGAGGGCGACGACGTGGTCGATTCGCATCGCCGCAGCATACGAGCGCGCGCGCAGGCGCCGCACCGGATTCGGCGCAGGATCGCGCCGGTCACCCGAGCGCAGGCTCGCGCACGATCTCGGCGAGGGCCTCGACCCACGGCGGCTCCGCGTTGACGCACGGGACCGCGAGCAGGTCTTCGCCGCCGGCCTCCACGAAGGTCTCTTTGGCCTGCATGCCGATCTCCTCGATCGTCTCCAGGCAGTCGGCGACGAACGACGGGCAGAGCACCGCGACGCGCTTGACGCCCTCCTTGGGCAGCTGCTCGAGGCGCACGTCGGTGAACGGCTGGATCCACCGCTTGGTCAGCCGCGACTGGAAGGTGACCTCGTAGTCCTGTTCGCCCAGGCCGAGGCGCGCGGCGAGGCCTTGGGCCGTCGCGTAGCTCTGCGCGCTGTAGCAGAAGCGGTTGGCGTGCGTGATCGTCTTGCAGCAGTCCTGCACCTTGAGGCAGTGCTCGCCGCTCGCGTCGCTCTTCTTGACGTGCTTCTCCGGCAGGCCGTGGAAGCTCATCAGCACCTTGTCGGCGCCGAACGCGTCGAGGTGGGGGCGCGAGACCGTCGCGACGGCGTCGAGGAACGTCGGGTGGTCGAAGAACGGGGCGACGAAGCGCAGGTTGGGCGTGTTCTGCATCCGACCCGCGACGCGGACCACCTCGTCGTAGGCAGAAGCCCAGGCCGCCTGGGAGTACTGAGGGAACAGCGGGACGACCAGCACGTCGTCGACGCCCTGCGCCGCGAACTCTCCCAGCGCGTGCTCGACGGACGGGTTCTGGTAGCGCATCGCCAGCGCGACGCGGGTGTGCGAGCCGAGCTGCTCCTGCAGGCCGGCGACGAGGTCCTGGCCGTGGAACAGCAGCGGCGAGCCGCGGTCCGTCCAGACCTTCTCGTAGGCCTCTGCCGACTTGGCGGGGCGCGTGCGCAGGATGATCCCGTGCACCAGCGCTGCGCGCCCCGGCCACGGGATGTCGATGACCCTGGGGTCCATCAGGAACTGCGCGAGGTAGCGGCGGACGTCCGGTACGGCCGTCGAGTCGGGCGTACCGAGGTTGACCAGCAGCACGCCGGTCGGGCGCGCGGGGGCGGAGGGGGCGTCGGTCATCGTTGCTTCAGGAGCTGCGCATAGCCTGCGCGGTAGTCGGGGACGTCGAGCCGGAAGCCGCTCGCCTGCAGCAGCGTGCTGCGGCAGCGCTTGTCGCCGCCGCGGCCCGCGAAGTCCGCGGTCGGCTCGGGGAGCTGGATCTGCAGGCGCTCAGCGATCCACGCGTAGACCTCGCGCAGATCCGCAGGGTCGTCGTCCGAGACGACGTAGACCGGCGCCGGGTCAGCCATCGTGAGCGCATGCACGACAGCCTTCGCCGCGTCGTCGCGCCAGATGCGGTTGCCGTGCACGGCTGCGCGCGGCGGCGCGAGCTGCCCGGACGCGATCCGGTCCACCAAGAAGGTGCGGCCCGGTCCGTAGATGCCGGACAGCCGCAGGGCGACGGACTCTGCGGCGAAGCGTCGGATCGCCTGTTCGCCGGCCAGCACGGCCTCGCCGCGGAAGTCGCTCGGGCACGGCGGCGTGCGCTCGTCGACCTCGCCGCCGTCGGTCCGGTGCCACACGCTGGTGCTGCCGACGAGGACCGCGCGCCGCACGGGGTCGCCGCGTCGCTCGAGGTGCGCGAGCAGCCGCGCTGGCCCTTCGACGTAGGCGCGGCGGTAGCCGGCGGGATCCGGCGAGGGCGAGACGGCCCAGACGACCGCGTCGAGGTCCGGCGGGAGCTCGTCGAGGTCGCCGTCGAGCAGGTCCAGCGCGAGCGGCGTCACGGACGTAGGCGCCAGATACCGGGACCGGCGCACCCCGAAGACCTCGTCGCCGCGGGCTGCGAGCAGCTCCGCTGCGCGTGCGCCCACGTAGCCGCAGCCGGCGACGAGCACCCGCGAGGAGCTGCTCACGCGCGGCTCCCTTCGGCGGTCCACTGCCCGACGACCGAGACCTTCTGGTAGCCGTTGCCGAGCAGCGTGAGGCCCGGGTGCTCGGCGACCCGATCGCCGATCGCGCGCAGGCGCGCGCAGTGGCCGCGCACGAACTGGGGGATCGCGGCGCGCGCGCGCGACACGTAGCGGAACACGGGCGCGCCACCGACCCCGACCAGGTCGCGCAGCGCATAGCAGGCCTGCTGCACGAGCTCCTCGTCGCCGCGGTCGACCTCCTGCGGATACGCGTGGCCGCCCGACATCACGCGGAACAGGGCATGCCCGTCGGGCGCCTGGTGCGGGAACACCGAGGAGACGTAGATCGCGCCGAGCACGCTGCCCAGCTCGCCCTGCGGCGCGAGGAACCCGAAGCCCTCGACGTCTGGAGGCACAGCGTCGCGGCGATAGCCGACGTAGCAGCTGACGACCGAGGTGGACGGGATCTGCCCGAGCTGTTCGGCGAGCGCGCTGTCCAGCGGCTGTACGAGCTGCGCTGTGTGCTGCGGCGGCGTCGCGATCGCGACCTCGGGCGCAGCGAGGCTCGTATGGTCGCCTCGCACCTCGTAGCCCTCGGCCGAGCGCGCGATCTCCTGCACGCGCGCGCCCGTGGTCACGCGCTCACCGAGCGCGTCCGCGAGCGCGGCGACGCTCTGCTGCATGCCCTGGGGGAAGCTGCAGACTGCCGGCCGCGGCCGCTCCCCGCGCTCGCGTCGCTGTCGAGCGCGCGCGCCCATGCCGCGGAGCAGGCTGCCGTGTTCGCGCGCGAGCTCGACGGCCAGCGGCAGCGTCGCCGCGGCCTCCAGCGTGTGCGCGTCGCCTGCGAAGATCCCGTGCATCATGGCCTCGGCGACGGGCACGGCCGCGCGCCCGAAGCGGCGCCGCACGAGGTCGGACACCGACTCGCCCTGCTGGCTGCGCGTGCGCACGCGCGGCTCCCAGAGCAGCCGGAGCTTCGACCACCAGGGGAGCAGCCCGGAGCGCAGCAGCGCTCCGGGCGAGGAGGGCAGCTCGTGCAGCCTGCCGCGCCGCGCGACGAAGCGCCGCTGGGCGCTGTCGGCGCAGGCGACGACCGAGCTCTTGAGCCCGGCAGCGTCGAGGAACGCGTCGACCGTGGCGTCGGGCCGGAAGCCCTGCGGCCCTTCTTCGAGCTGGAAGCCGTCCTTCGTCGTCGTGCGCACCCAGCCGCCGAGCTGGTCGTCTGCCTCCAGCACGCGCACGCGCAGGCCTGGCTGGTGGCGCGTGCGCCAGAAGGCGTGGGCGAGCCCCGCGGGCCCGCCGCCGACGACGACGAGGTCACACGCGTCCATCAGACCGTGCGGGAGAACTTGGGACCGTCGCCTGCCTGCTGCTGGTTGGGCAGGTAGGCGTCGAAGGCCATCGCGAGGTTGCGGATCAACAGCCTGCCGGCGTCGAGCACGCGCAGCCCGTCTTCGGAGATCTCGACGAGGCCGTCGTCCGCCATCGGGCGCAGGCGCTCCAGCGCGTCGGCGTAGCCATCGGTGAACTCCGACGCGCCGCCGTGGTCGGCGTAGTCGAGCCGAAAGCGGCACATCAAGTCGAGGATGACGCGTCGGCGCCGGTCGTCGTCGTCGCTGCGGCGGTGGCCGCGGTGCGTGGGCAGCTCGCCCCGCTCGACGGCCTCGCGCCAGGTCGCGACCTCCTTGTGGTTCTGCGTGAAGGCGCCCGCGACCTCCCCGATCGACGTGACGCCGAAGCTGAGCATGTCGTCGGCGGCGCGCGTCGTGTAGCCCATGAAGTTGCGGTGCAGCCGGCCGTCGCGCGCCGCTACCGCGAGCTCGGCCTCGGCGCGCGCGAAGTGGTCCATGCCGATCGGCTCCATGCCGTCGTCGACCAGCCCCTCGAGCGCCTGGCAGAACAGCGCCTGCTTCTCGGCGCCTGTCGGCATCGCCGCCTCGGGCATCAGCTGCTGGTGCTTCTTGAGCCACGGGACGTGCGCGTAGCTGTAGCAGGCGATGCGGTCCGGGCGCAGCTCGGCGACCTGCTCGAGCGTGCGCGCGAAGCCCCGCTCGCTCTGGTAGGGCAGGCCGTAGACGAGGTCGAGGTTGACCGAGTCGAAGCCGAGCGCGCGCGCGTCCTCGACGAGCGCCTGGGTGGTCTCGAACGACTGGACCCGGTGGATGGCCTCCTGGACCTTCGGGTCGAAGTCCTGCACGCCCATGCTGATCCGGTGGAAGCCGACGTCCGCGAGCGCCTCGAGGTGTGCTTGCGTCGTGACGCGCGGGTCGACCTCGACGCTGACCTCGGCGCCGTCCTGCAGCGGCAGCAGCGCGCAGAGCCCCTCGAAGAGCCGCCGGCACTCCTCGGGCGGCAGGAACGTCGGCGTGCCGCCGCCCCAGTGGTGCTGCAGCACGCGCCGGTCGGTCTCGCCGAGGTGCCGCGCGACCAGCGCCGCTTCCTGCAGGACCGTGTCGACGTAAGCGGCGGCCTTGGTCGGGTCCTGGGTGATCACCACGCTGCAGGCGCAGTACCAACAGAGGCTCTCGCAGTAGGGGATGTGCACGTACAGCGAGAACGGCGCGTCGCCCTGCCCGCCCGCGACCTCGAGCCGCTCGCGGTAGTCGTCGGGTCCGAAGGTGTCCTTCCAGACCGGTGCGGTGGGGTAGGACGTGTAGCGGGGGCCCGGGCGGTCGTAGCGCTCGAGCAGCTCACGATCGATCGTGCGCATCGTCATCGTTCGGTCCGCGCGGCCTCCAGCGCTGTGTGCAGGCTCTCGGGGTCGGTCTGCGGCAGCACGCCATGGCCCAGGTTGAAGATGTGTCCTGCAGAGCCGGCGCATGCGCAGATCTTCTGCACGCGGCGCCGCAGGTCGTCCGGCCCGCAGAACAGCGCCGTCGGGTCGAGGTTGCCCTGCAGCGCCTTGCGGTCGCCGACGCGGTCACGGAACTGGCCGAGGTCGTGTCGCCAGTCGACCGCGAGCACGTCGGCGCACGAGCGCTGCATCGCGTCGAGGTGCTGGAACGCGCCGTTGACGTAGTTGATCGCGATCGCAGACCGCTCCTTGGCCGCCTCGAGCAGGCGCTCGGTCGCGGGTGC
>JBERSB010000260.1:0-2521 GCA_041236755.1 Luminiphilus sp.
GCCGCGAACTCCTGGTCCAGCGAGATCGAGTTCTTGTAGTCGTCGCGCGCGCCGGTGTCGGCGCCGGTCAGGAACTGGTCGGCGTTGGAGTGGCCGTGCACGGCGCGCACCCTGGGGTGCGACAGCCCCGACAGGATCGTCATGCGCTCGCGCAGCGGCGCCAGCGGCTCGAGGCACCTGGTCAGCCGGAAGTCCCGGCCGCCGCCGTGCGGGAACCAGGACCAGTCCTCGTAGGCCGGGTCCTCGCGGAGCGGCATCGGCACGCCGTCGGGCTGGTACGCGCAGACGAACCGCTTGGGCCGTTGCTGTCGGGGGCGGCCGAACGACTCGAAGCACGGCAGCGCGAGCGCTGCGGCTGCGCCGCGCAGGAAGCGGCGCCGGTCCAGCTTGTCGAGGTCGATCTTCATGTCGCTCGTCTCAGCGCGCGGCGAACAGGTCGCTCGTCGCGATCGCGCGGATCATCGTAGCAAGTCCGTCGCCTCGGCGTCGCACCTCGGCGGTCAGCTCGTCGATCGCGGCGAGGTCGGAGAAGGTCAGCGGCCGGCCGAGCGCGAAAGTAGTCAGCTTGCGCACCATGGCGCGGACCAGCTGGTCCTGTCGGTGCAGTAGCAAGAAGCGCTTCAGACCGTCCATGCCGTCTAGGCGCTGGTCGTTGTAGAGCACACCCAAGGCGTCGACCGGCTCGCCGTCGATCGCGTCGCGCCAGCCGCCGACCGCGTCGTAGTTCTCGAACGCGAGGCCCCAGGGGTCGATCTTCTGGTGGCACGAGCGGCAGGCCGCCTGGTTGCGGTGGTCCTCGATCCGCTCTCGGAGCGTCATCTCGGCGATGCGCGGGTCCGCGAGGTCGATCTCGGGCACCGCCGCGGGCGGCGGCGGCGGCGGGTCGTCGAGCAGGCGCTCGAGCATCCAGATGCCGCGCTTGAGCGGGTGCGAGTCGGTGCCGTCCGAGTTCATGGCGAGGATGCCGCCCTGGGTGAGCAGGCCGCCGCGGCGGTGCTCGGGGCGCAGCGCCACCGCGCGCAGCTCGTTGCCGACGACCGCGTCGGTGCCGTAGTGGGCCGCGAGGCGCTCGTTGGCCATCACGAAATCCGAGTGCACGAAGTCGAGCACGCTGCGGTCCTCCTGCAGCACCCGCTCGAAGAACGCGATCGGCTCTCGCCGCATGGCGTCGTGCAGCGCCGGATCGAACCTGGGGTGCGCCTTGCGGTCGACCTCGACGTAGTCCAGCAGCGCGAGGTTGAGCCACTGCCGCACGAAGCGCTGCGCGAGCCGGCTCGCGCCCGGCGCTGCGAGCATGCGCTGGACCTGGGCCGCGATGCCGTCGGGCTCGCGCAACTCGCCGGCGCGCGCCGCCTCGAGCAGCGCTCTGTCGGGGGTGCTGCACCACAGGAACAGCGACAGCCGCGTCGCGAGCTCGTGGTCGGCGAGCCGTCCGTCGTCCGCCGCGGTCGACAGGTAGAGGAAGTTCGGCGACGCGAGTGCTGCGGCCATCACCTCGACCAGCGCCTGCTCGGGGGTCTCGCAGCGGGGGCGCAGCTTCGAGAACAGCCGCAGCTTGCGCTGCAGCTCCTCGGGGCTCGCCGGCCGCCGCCACGCGCGCTCCAGGAACGCACGCAGCGTCGCTTCGGCGGACTGCTCCTCGTCGACGTCGCCGCGGGCCGGCAGCAGCGCCGCGTGGCTCGCGGGCGGCCACTGGTCGTAGACGGGTGCGGTGACCTCGACGTGCTCGATCAACAGCGCCGCGCCGCTGCGGGCCGCGTTGTCGATGCGCAGGTACTCCGAAGGGTTGGGCAGGTCGCCCATCTTGTTGACGCCGCGCACCGAGTTGCGCGGGTAGATGCTCGGGATCGGAACGTCCCACTGGTAGACCGCCGGCGCGTCCTCGCGGGCATCCACGGCGACGTCGGCTTCGCTGAGGACCTCGTGCGCGCGCGAGTCGTTGCTCGCCTGCCAGCCGAACACCAGCCGAACGCGCGGCGGCCGCTCACCGCCTCCTGGCGCGCGCGCGGCGCGGATCCGGACGCGCAAGGTGCCGCGCTCGGGCACGCGGTCGCCGAGCTCCACGCGGATGCCGCGCTGCGGCGGGACGTGCGCGAAGGTGTCGCCTGCAGGCGGCAGCGGCGTCAGCTGCTCGGACGGCGGCCACGCGAACTTGCCGCCGTCGTAGTTCCAGCGCGTGTGGGCGGTGCGCCCCGTGCTGCGCTCGACGTAGTGCACCTGGTTGCGGTTGGCGCGCAGCCGCTTGTCGAGCTTCTCGAGCTCAGCGGCGAGCTTGTCCGGGTCGCCGCCGTGTTTGTTGCGGAGCCCGTCGCGCTGCCCGTCCTGATGCCGCCACTCGCGCGCGGCGATCTCCTGCATCGACAGAGACCACTGCAGCGGCGCGGGGCGGTCGCCGGACACGGTCGCCAGCTGCAGAGCCTGGCGGGCGGCGTCGAGGTAGGCGCGGAAGCCGATCGACGAGATCTGCAGGGTCTCGGACGAGTTGGTGAAGCCGTCTTCGGACGGCGGGTCGGGCGGCAGG
>JBERSB010000261.1:0-13622 GCA_041236755.1 Luminiphilus sp.
CGCGGCGCTGCCGATCGTGACGCTGCTGAGCGGCACCGACATCTACCCTTGGTTCTCCCCGGACGGCCCGACCGAAGCCGCGCTCGCCGAAGCTGACGCGCTCGTCTGCCTGCAGCCGCGCGCGCTCGACGGCCTGCCTGAGCGCATGCGGGGCCGCGCGCACGTCATCGTGCAGTCCGCGACGGCCCTGCAGACGCCGCGCGACGAGGCCTTCTCGGTCTGCGTGCTGTCGCACCTGCGCCCGGTGAAGGGGCCGATCGACGCCGTGCGCGCTGTGGCGGCGCTGCCGGCATCGACGCGCGCGACGCTGACGATCGCCGGGGCGCCGATGGACGAGCGCTACACCGAGCAGGTCGAGGCCGCCGTCGCCGGGACACCGCGCGCGCGCTGGGTCGGGGCGCTGGGACGGCGCGCGTGCAAGCTGCTGCTGGCGCGGAGCACCGCCTGCCTGGTGCCGTCGCTCGCCGAGGGCGGCGCGAACGTGGTCTCCGAGGCGATCGCGGCAGGCACGCCGGTGCTCTGCAGCGACGTGCCGGGCAACCACGGCGTGCTCGGCGACGACTGGCCGGGCAGGTTCGCTGTGGCGGACGTCGAGGCGATGGCCGCCGCGATCCAGCGGGCAGCGACCGACCCCGCGTTCCTTGACGGCTTGCGCACGGCGACGGCCGCGCTGCAACCCATGGTGTCGCCCGCGCGGGAACGCGAGGGATGGCGCCGACTGCTCGCAGAGTTGCGCGCTCGCTGATCCCCTGTCGGGGCACTACTCGGCCCAGGCACCTTCGCCGCAACCAAGGAGACCCCGATGAAGCAACCCGCGTCGCAGCGCCGCGCCCGCGCCTCGCTGCGCCGACTCACGACCCCACACGCGCTGGACTTCAGCGCGCGTCTGCTCGACCGCAGCGACGGCGGCGTGCTGACGTTCCGCGAGTTCGTCCGCACCGCGCGCGAGCTGGTCCGCGAGCAGCCCGACCGCTCGGCGACGTATCTCGCCGCGCTCGTCGCGCTCGACATGGGCTCCTCCGACGAGGACACCGCGCCCCCGCGCGCCGCCCCGTCGCACAACTGAGCTCAGGCGATCAGGTCGCGGATCGGGTCGACCGGCTCGACGCCGACCAGCCGCTGGTCGAGCCCCGCGTGGAAGAACGCGAGCCGGTTCGGGTCGAGGCCCATCTGGTGGAGGATCGTCGCGTGCAGCTGCTTGACGTGCAGCGGCTGGTCGACGGCCTCGTTGCCGAGCTCGTCGGTCGTGCCGATCGACACGCCCTTCTTGATGCCGCCGCCCGCCAGCCACATCGTGAAGCCGGCGGAGTTGTGGTCGCGGCCCGTGCCTTGAGCGTACTCGGCGGTCGGCTGCCGGCCGAACTCGCCCCCCCACACGACGATCGTCTCTTCGAGCAGACCGCGCTGCTTCAGGTCGGCGAGCAGCCCCGCGATCGGCTTGTCGGTCGCGCCCGCGTGCTTGTTGTGGTTGTGCTCGAGGTCGCCGTGCGCGTCCCAGTTGTGGTCGTTGTGGTTGCCGCCGCTGTAGACCTGCACGAAGCGCACGCCTCGCTCGACCATGCGGCGCGCGAGCAGGCACTTGCGGCCGAAGTCCTCGGTCTTGGGGTCGTCGATCCCGTACAGCGTCTTGGTCGCCTCGGACTCGCCCTGGATGTCGATCGCCTCGGGCGCGTGGCTCTGCATCCGGTAGGCGAGCTCGTAGCTCTGGATGCGCGCGGCGAGCGTCGTGTCGTCGCTGCGATCTGCGAGGTGCGCCTCGTTCTGCTCACGCAGCGCGTCGAGGATGCGTCGCTGCTCGCGGTCGCTCATGCCCTTGGGCACCTCGAGGTCGAGGATCGGCTCGCCCGTCGGCCGCAGCACCGTGCCCTGGTAGACGGCGGGCATGTAGCCCGAGTGCCAGTTCTTGGCGCCCGAGATCGGCCCGCCGGTCTTGTCGAGCATCACGACGAAGCCCGGCAGGTTCTGGTTCTCGGTGCCGAGGCCGTAGTTGACCCAGCTGCCAAGGCACGGCGCGCCCGACAGGATGCGGCCCGAGTTCATCATCAGCATCGCCGAGCCGTGCAGCGGCGAGTCGGCGTACATGCTGTGCACGAACGCCATGTCGTCGACGCACTGACCGACGTGGGGGAACAGGTCGCTCACCCACTTGCCGCTCTGGCCGTACTGGCTGAACTGCCACTTGGGACCGACCACGCGGCCCTTGCTCTTGGTGCCGCCGCGACCCTTGGTCTTGATGTCGATCGTCTTGCCGTCCAGCGGGTAGAGCTTCGGCTTGTAGTCGAACGTGTCGACGTGGCTCGGGCCGCCGTACATGAACAGGAAGATGCAGGCCTTGGCCTTGGGCGCGTGGTGCGGCGGCTTGGGCGCGAGCGGGCCTGCGGCGGGGTCGTCGCCGCCGAGTTTGTCGAAGAACCCGTCCTTCGAGAGCATGTCGACCAGCCCGAGGCTGGTGAAGCCGCCGCCGGCCTGCCAGAGGAACTCACGGCGCGTGCGGCCGCAGAACGTGTTGCGAAGGTTCATGGCTGGGCTCAGTCGAGAAACAGGAACTCGTTGCTGTTGAGGAGGACGAGACAGCAGCGCTGCAGCGCCTGCTCCTCGGTGCGACCGAAGTCGCGCTGCAGGTCGGCGGCCAGCTGCAGCAGGCGCGCGACGTCCGCGTCGCGCGCGGGCCGCTGCGTCACCAGCTCGAGGCCGCGCTCGACGCGGGCGCGCAGCCCCTCGGCCTCGCGACGCAGCCGCTGCGAGAACAGCTCGGCCTGCAGGTTGGCGAAGTCGCCGTTGACCATCGACAGGGCCTGCGTCGGCTGCACCGTCGCGAACCGCACCGGGCAACTCGAGTCGGTGTCGGCGCGGTCGAACGCCGCGAGCAGCGGCTCGGGCAGCGACCGCTTGACGTGCACGTAGATGCTGCGGCGCGCCGCCTGCTCGGGCGACGAGCGACCCCACGCGGAGTCGGGGCGCGACGCGGTCGCGAGCACCGCCTTCGGCAGCGGCGGGTAGACGCTCGGCCCGCCCCGTTCGAAGTTGAGCGTGCCGTTGGTCGCCAGGATCGAGTCGCGGATCTCCTCGGCGGTCAGGCGGCGGCGATCGAACCGCCAGAACGCGTCGTTCAGCGGGTCCTTCGCCAGCGCCTGCTCGTCTGCGTCCGACGACATCCGGTAAGCAGCCGAGCGCACGATGAGCCGGTGCACCGACTTCAGGCTCTGACCGCGCGCGAGCACCTCGGACGCCAGCCAGTCGAGCAGCGCGGGGTGCGTCGGGCGGTCGCCCAAGCGGCCGAAGTCGTTGGTCGTACGCACGATCCCGCGGCCGAAGTGGTGCTGCCAAAGGCGGTTGGCGACGACGCGCCAGGTCAGCCGGTTGTCCTCGGCGGTGATCCACTTCGCGAGCGCCAGCCGGCGGCCGCTGCTCTGGCCGGTCGGCGCCGGCGCGAACAGCTTCGCCGCGCCGAGCATCGCCGGCACGCCGAGCTCGACCTGCGGTCCGCGCGCGTGCACGTTGCCGCGCAGGCGCACGACCGGGGTCGGCGCGTCGCGACCGCGCTCGCGCACGGCGAGGATCTCGACGGTCTCGAACTCCGGGGCCCGCAGCGCGGCGAGCTGCTTCAGCGCGTCCGTGCCCTCGATCGCGGCCGCTGCCGTGACGCCGCCGGGCAGGTCGAGCGCGAGCGCTGCGACCTCGGCGCCGGTGAGCGCGCGGTCGTAGAAGGTGATCTCGTCCAGGTCGCCCCGGAAGCCCGGGCCGCCCGGCCGCGGCCGACCGATCACGAGGTCCTCCGGCGTCGTCAGCGGCCGCTTGGACCCGGTCGTCTCGCCCGCCAGCTGCCCGTCGACGAACAGCGCGATGCGGCCCGACTCCTGGTCCCGCGTGAAGGCGACGTGGTGCCACTCGCCGTCGTCGTAGCCGCTCGCAGACGACACGAACTTCTCCGGGCGGCCGGTGCCCGCGGCGATCACACCCTCGGCGATCCAGGAGACGCCCCAGTCGTCGACGATGCCGGGCACCTCGCCGTCGACGAGACCCGTGCCCGTGAACCAGCGCTTGTCGCGAATGTTGCCGCGGCCCGGCTGGTCGCTGCGCACGAACAACGACACCGAGAACGAGTTCTCGACGACGCGCGGGATGCGGCAGAAGTCGTCGCCGTCGAACCGCAGCGCCTGGCCCTTGCGGCCCGGCACCTGCACGACCTGACCCTCGACCTTGCCGTTGTGTGCGCCGTCCTGCCCGAGCAGCTCGGTGGTGCTCGCGACGTCGCCGTCGTAGCGCGCGACCACGCGCGGCGCTGCCGCCGCGTCGCCGGCCACGCCCGCACCGAGGCGGCTGCGCGCGACCTTGGTCAGCTCGGCGCGGCAGCGCGCGGAGTCCGCCGCGAAGCGCGCCGACGCCGCCTCGAAGGCCTGCTTGGCCCCGTCGGCCGGGATCGTGCGCGACTGCTGGTTGGAAGGCGCGATGTTCTCGAAGTAGCCGAGGAAGGAGTGGTAGTCCTTCTGCGGCAGCGGGTCCTTCTTGTGGTCGTGGCAGCGCGCGCAGCCCATCGAGATCGCGAGCGTCGCCCGCGCGGCCGTGTCCGCGATGCCGTCGAGCACGTCGTAGCGGTGCTGCTCGCGGTCGGTCGGCTCGTCGTCCCAGATGCCCAGCCGGTAGAAGCCCGTCGCGACGTGGTCGGCGACCTTTGCGTCGGGCAGCTCGTCGCCCGCGAGCTGCCGCGTGACGAACTCGCCGTAGGGCATGTCCTGGTTGAACGCGTCGATGACCCAGTCGCGGTAGCGCCACACGAACGGCTTGCGCGAGTCGCGTTCGTAGCCGTCGGTCTCGGCGTAGCGCACGACGTCGAGCCAGTGCTGCGCCCACTTGACGCCGTACTGCGGCGATGCGAGCAGGCGGTCGACCACCTTCTCGTAGGCGTCGGGCGAACGATCTGCGACGAACGCGTCGATCTCGGCCTGGGTCGGCGGCAGCCCCGTCAAGTCGTAGGTGACCCGTCGCAGCAGGGTGTGGCGATCCGCAGCGGGCGCCGGCTTCAGGCCCCGCGCTTCGAGGCCCGCGAGGATGAACGCGTCGATCGGCGAGCGCACCCAGTCGGCGTCGCGCACTTGCGGCGGCGCCGGGCGACTCAGCGGTCGGTAGGCCCACCAGGCGGACGCGTCGGCGCTCCCGTCCTGCGCGCTCGCAGCGGCGAGGAGCAACGCGGGCAGCGAGCCACGGAAGATGCAGCGCAACATGGCCGTACAGCGTAAGGATCGGCACATCGACCTGACAAGGCGCCTCGCCCTGCATCTGCCCCGCGCCGTATCTTGTGGGCCACGAGCCATGAGCCGATCCGTCCCGTTCATCCTGCTGGCCGCTTCGCTCCTCGCGGCCTACTGGCTGCTGTCGCCGCCGGGCCCTCCGACGCTCCCGCCGGGCGCGGCGACGCAGCGCGACGGCTCCGACGTCGCAACGGCCCGGACCAGCGCGCAGAGCGGCGCGGCCACGGCCGACGCACAGCGACCCGACGCCAACGTGCGCGTCGCGGCGACCCCTGCCGTGGACCGCGCGCCCGCGGCCGGGCTGCTCCGCGTCACCGCGACCTGGGGCGCAGCGCCCGCGCCGGACGTGCTGCTGACGCTTCGGTGGGCGACCCGCGAGCACGCCAACCGTGTACTGACGCAGGCGCGCACGGACCCACAAGGGCGGGCGACCTTCGTCGACGTGCCGATCGGCAGGTGGAGCCTGCGCTCCGACCGCGGCGACCGGTCCGCGCTGGACGTGGAGGCAGGCGAGCAGGACGTCGCGTTCGCGCTCGACCGCGGGGTGTCCGTGCAGGGCTCCGTCGTCGGCCCCGACGAGGCTCCGGTCGCAGGCGCCGCTGTCTGGCTACAGACCCGCTACACCGACTGGACCGGCGGCCGCGAGCTGACCGTCACGGACAGCACAGGCGTCTTCCGGCTCGACCACGTGCCCGCGCACGTCTCGCTGGGCGCCTTCGCCGCGGGCTTTGGGCCGTCGCCGCTCGTCGACCTCGACACGGTGGACACCGACACGCAGCCGGTTTCGGTCACGCTCCAGCTCGTAGCTGCGGGCGGCGACCTCGAAGGCCGCGTGCTCGATTCGCTGGGTCGACCCGTCGAAGGCGCGCGCGTCGGCGTCGGCACCAAGCCGCGCTTCCTCGACTACCGCGGTGAGCGCGCGATCGAGCAGTGGTCCGTGAGATCCACGCTCACGGACGAACGCGGCAGGTATCGCCTGCCCGGACTGCGCGCAGGCGCTGCGCCGATCGCCTGCATGAAGGAAGGCTTCGGCATCGGGCGCGCGACCTGCGAGGTGCGCGAGGGCGACCTCGTCGAGCAGGACATCCGCCTCGCGAGGGCCGCGACGATCCACGGCGCCGTCACGCGCGGCGACGGCGAGCCGTTCGCAGGGGCGCTCGTCCGCGTCTACGACAGCGAGCCCGGCCTGAGCTTCCTCGCTGGTGGTCAGATCGACTGGGACGAGATGTTCGGCCACTTCGCGACCGTGGCCGACGACACAGGCCGCTACGAGCTGAAGGGCATCACGCCCGGGACCGTGCACGCGTTCGTGCAGCCCGGCGGCCGCTTCCTCGCCGACGGACCCGTAGTGCACGCGCGCGCGGTGCTCGAGGTACCGAGCGGGGCCCGCGTCGAGTGGAGCCCAACGGTGAGCGAAGGGCGCACCCTCGAGGGCGTCGTCTATTACCGCGACGGACGCCCGATGCCGAACGTGTTCCTGACCCTCACCGACGAGAACGACGGCAAGCAGCACGTCCAGACCAACGACCGGGACGGGGCGTTCCGCTTCGTCAACCTCGACGACACCAGCTACAGCGTGCGCGTGCAGATGTGGGACGCGCCCGACGGCGCGCCGCCGCTGCAGGCGACGGGGCTGCGGCCGGGCCAGGGCCGCGTCGAGCTGCGCGCGACGCACGACAAGCCGATCGAGCAGGCGCCCGGCGCCGTGCTCGGACGCGTCGACGACGCCGGGCTGCGCATCCGCAACCCAAAGGCCGTCCGCGTCATGCTCGCGTCCGACGAGCGCTGGTTCCGTGACGGCGAAGAGCTGGTCGACGGCGCGTTCCGCTTCGACCGGGTGAAGCCGTGCCGCTTCCGGCTGGCGCTGCTCGAGGACGACGCCGTGCTCGCGCACAGCGACTGGTTCGAGCTGCTCCCCGGCGCGCAGCTCGACGTGGGCGTGCTTCGCACGGTCGCCGGCGGCAGCGTCAAGGTGACCGCCGTGCGCGGCCCGGGTACGGAGGCCGCGACGCCCAAGCTCTACCTGCGGCACGCATCGGCGCCGCGCAGCACCCAGGTCTCGTTGACCTCCGACGAGGTGCTGGTCGAGAGCCTGACCCCCGGGAGCTACGAGGTCACGGGCTTCTTCAAGGGCATCTGCCGCATCCAGGAGGCCGTCGAAGTGGTCGCAGGCCAGACCACGCCGCTCACGATCACGCTGACCGCCGGCGTGCTGACCAAGCTCGACGCGTGGCTGCCGGTCGGCGCGGCGGTCACGTCCTACGACTACGAAGTGCGCACCGAGGCCGGCGAGCTGTTCCACGCCTACGAGGGCAAGTTCGGCGGCGCGCCGCGCCAGCCGTTCCCGGTCCGCGTGACGATGCCGCCGGGACGCTACTCGGTCGTCTTCCGGGCCGGTGAAGACCTTTTGGGGCGCGCGTCCTTCACGGTGTCGACCGAGCCCGCCAGTGCGGCCGTCCGCGTCGACGTGCGCGCGCGTTGACCGCCTACTCTTCGGCGGGCGGCCGCGCGACCTGCGCCGCCTCGGCGTCGCCGATCAGCTGCTCGAGCGCGACGATCCGGGGGCTGCGCGCGTCGACGCCCGACACATAGGCCGAACGAAGCGCGGCGCGCGCGCGCGCGATCTCACCGCCCTGCAGCTCGCAGAACGCGAGGTTGGCGTAGAGCTCGCCCGCGACGAGGCCGTCGGCCATCGGACGCAGCAGCACGGTCGCCATCTCGAACTCGCCGAGCTCGATCAGGGACGCTGCCAGGTTGGAGGCCGTCAGCGGCGTGTTGCCGAGCTCGTGCGCGCGCTCGAAGTAGCGCCGAGCGCTGTGCGCCGAGCCCGTGCTCAGCGCGAGCGTGCCGCGCGCGGTGAGCGCGATGATGTCCTCGGCGTCGACGCTCAGCGCAGCGTCGAGGCGTTGTCGCGCGCGCTCACGGCTGCCGCGCCGCTCGTGGAGGATCCCGCTCGCGACCAGCGCGTCCGGCCGGGTCGGCTCGAGGTCCAGCGCCGACTCGAGCTGCGCGATCGACTCCGAGATGTCCCCGACGGCGAGCGACTTGCCCGCGGACTTCAGCAAGTGGTCAGCGAGACCCTGACGCGTCACGGTCATGCCCTGGTCGCTCGCACCGGACGCGACGGGCTGGTCCGGGATGCGGACGCTGCGCTTCTTCGCGGTCTTCGCAGCGCCTTGGAGTATGCCGCCGCTCCAGTCCTCGGCGCGGTAGCCCTCGAGGTCGATCGGGTTGACCTGGAAGCCCTTGCGGAGCTGTACCAGCCGGTGCGAGCCGCGCTTGAGCTCCTCGTCGATCCACTCCTCGTCGAGCACCCGCGGCACCAGCATGATCATCAGCTCGACCTCGGTGCGCTCCTGCAGCGTCCGGGAGAACAGCTGCCCGAGCAGCGGCACGTCCATCAGGAACGGTACGCCGCCGCGCACCTCGCCCTTGCGGGTGCTGCGCAGGCCGCCGAGCGCGATCCCCTGGCCGTTGGGCACGCGGACCGTCGTCGTCGCGCCGCGCTGGCTGATGACCGGCACGCTGACGAGGCCGTCCGGCGTGACCACGGTGCCGACCTGCTCGCGGACCGAAGGCGTGACCGAGACCGACAGCAGGCCGTCGTCGCCGATCAGCGGGCGCACCAGCAGCATCACTCCGGACTCGGCGAACTCGACCGAGTACTGCGTCTGCGCGACGCCCTGCGTGGTGATGACCTCACGGACGATGTACGGGATCTGGTCGGTGACCTGGATCGTCGCCATCTGGTTGTTGAGCGTCGACACCCGCGGGCTCGAGAGCACGCGGACCTGCCCCTGCTCCTGCAGGGCGTCCACGAACACCGAGAAGTTGTCCGTGTCCAGCAGGCCGAACGTCAGCGCGCTGCCGCCGGACCTGGCGGCCTGCGAGACGATCCCGCCACCGGCGGCCAGACCTTCGTTGCTCGTCTTGAACGCGCCCGGCAGCGCCGACCAGTCGACGCCGAGGCTGTATTCGTTGTCGAGCCGGACCTCGAGCACGCGCGCCTCGAGGCTCACCTGCCGGTTGGCGCGCCCGATCGTCGTGTCGATCACGTGACGAAGTCGCTGGACGCTGTTCGGCGACGCCTCCACGTGGATCGCCGCAGCGGTCTTGTTGACCACGAACTGGGCTTCCGGGCCGAGGATCATCGGCAGCTTGCCCTCGATCTCGGTCCAGAAGCTCTCCTGCATCTGGGCCTGCCCGCCGCCCGCACCGCCTCCGGCGCCGCCCGCGCCGCCGCCCATGCCGCCCATGCCCTGACCCATCTGCTGGCTGTTGTCGATCAGGTCGATCGAGATGGTCTCGCGGACGGTGTCGTTGATGCGGAGGAAGGTCCCGTCCCACTCGTAGGCGAGATCCAGGCTCTGCAGCAGCGCCTCGAAGGTCTCCTCGACGGTCGAGCTCTTGATGTCGAAGGTGCACGGGATCGACTCGACTTCGGAATCGATCACGAGGTTGATGTCCGAGTCCTTGAACATCGCCAGCAGCACGTCACCCAGCGGGGTCTGCCGCGCCTGCAGCGCCTGCAGCGGACGACCGCTGCGGCTCTCGCTGGCCCCGAGATCGGGGAGCGGAACGACCAGCATAGGACTGAACGCGGGGGCGCCGATCCCTTCGAGCTGGTCCAGCTCCGGCTCAGCAGCTGAGCCACCCAGCGAACAGCCGGTGGAGAGCGCCGCAAGCGAGAGCATGACGGCGCCACGGTTCACAAGGTTCATCACTGATCTCCATTGCGCGACCCGGGGCGGCCGCGTCCTTTGTCTTGTCTCTTCTTCGCTTGCTCGGCCCGGCGCTTCTTGGCCTCCATCTTCGCGAGCGCCTCTCGGTACTCGCGGGGCCAATCGCCTTGCAGGTCGTAGCTGAGGGCCCTGCCCTCCCACTCGACCGTGACCAGGCCGCGCTCGATCGCGGTGATGCGTGCTCCGCGCAGGTGGTCGTCGATCCCGAGCACGGCGCCGTCGACGACGACGCGGCTGGCGTCGTCGCTGACCATCACGACTCCGATCTTGAGCTGGGGCGGATCGCTGCCGACCCACGCGTCCGGATCGGGCTTCATCTCGACGATCGGCGCGGCGCGAGGCGCTTCCTTGGGGCGGCCGAAGACCAACGCGACCTCGGTGCCCGGCTCGTACGAGCCGTGCTCGGCCACCAGATCGATCCAGAGCGAGTCATCCACTTCGCCGCCGGTCGCACCCGGCGTGAAGAGCGCCCCGGTACCGCTGGCGCCGGACCGGGCCGGACCGCGCATGACCGACATGACCTGCATGCCTGCGAACGACGCAGCGATCAGGAAGATGCCGGCGGCCACGCCGGGGTGCATCCCCTTCTTGGCCTTGCGCTTCACTGCCCTTCCCCGTTGTGCCAGGTAGAGATGCCGAAGTCGAAGGCGAGCGTCTGGACGTTGTCGCCGGGCATCACCGCGCCCGACTCGACGACGATCAGGCGCCGGGTCTGCTCGATGGCCGCGAGGAACCCGCAGACCGCCGCGGGCTCGCCCGTGCCGGTCACCGCGAAGGTCTGGCGGCCAGGCGTCGCGGAGTCGCTGGCGGACATCCCGTCGAGCTTGACGCCGTTGTCGTCTGCCATCTTCTGCAGCTCCTGCAGCGTGGCGGGGACGTCCGGGCCGTCGCTGAGGTGCCAGCTCGGCTCCACGACGCCGCGGGCGACCAGAGCGTCCTCGCGCGCACGCTCGACCGCGCGGCGGATGACGCGGGCGCGCTCCTCCTCGGTCGCCAGCAGGTCCGCAGAGCGGAGCCGGTCGACGTGCGCGAACCCTGCAGCGCCCAGCTGCAGCAACGTCATCAGGAAGATCAGCGCGAACGCGATCCTGCGCATCACGACCTCCTCCAGGTGAACACCAGCTCGAAGTGGAAGCGCGCCGAGAACCCCTCGACCGGGCGCACGTCCTCACCTCCTTGCGAACCGATGTACGTCAGCGCCCGCATGCCCCGGGCGAAGGTCGCCAGCGAGGCCAACGCGATCGAGCGACGCGCGCCCTCGACGTAGCCCGAGATCGTGATCGCGTCCTTGCTGGCGAACGTCAGGTCGTCGATGACCATGTCCGCCTGCGCGTTGCGGCTGATGTCCGCGATCAGGCGGCTGATCGGACGGCGCGTCTGCAGCGCCTTCTCCAACCGGTTCTCGTCGGCGAGCATCACCTCGCCGTCCGGGAGCTGACGGCTGAAGTCGTCGAGCGCGCGGTTGAGCGCGCGCAGCTCCTCGGTGTAGGACGCGAACGCGTTGCGGTGGGTGCGCGCCTGGTAGCCGTTGACGAGCGCGGTCGCGCTGGCGCTGAAGCCGACCGCGAGCATCGTCGCGATCGCGATGCGCATGCCGCGGGTGAGCGGCAACTTGATCTTCGGTTCGACCAGCAGCGAGGGCACGCCTTCGCCCCGGATGATCCGATCGAGCACGGACAGCGCCGCGAGGCCAGGCTCGTGCGTGTTGTCGTCGACCTGGACCTTGAGTTCGGCCTCGACCAGCTCCGTGATCGGATCGCCGACCAACACCTGGAGGTCCTCCGCCGGCACGCCGAGTCGCCGGCCGACGACCACCGATGTCGGGATCGGCATGTTGCCCTCGCGGAGCCACTCGAGCGTCCGCGGCAGCTCCATGGCCAGCTGCGTGATCACCGCGTCCGCGTCGGCGTATTCGCTGCCGGCGCCGACGATGAAGCGGCGCGACTGCACGACGCTGCGACCGTCTGCGATGACGAAGCGAGCGCGGCCACCGCTGACCTCGGCGACCAGGGAGACGTTGCCCGTCTGCGCGCGCGTCGCCGCCGCGAGGCTCTCTTCGGCGACGGACAGCCCGAGCACGTTGACGCCGCTGTCCGCGAACGCCTTGGCGAACGGCGCCCAGACCTCCTCGGAGAGCGCGGTCGCGAACACCGAGACGAGGCGTCCCGGATGGTACTTGACGACCTCGGCGGTGATCAGCAGGTCACGGACGCTGTTGCCCGCGCCACGACGGACCGCCTCCCGACGGATGTAGGACAGCAGGTCCGGCGCGCTGGACGCCGGCAGCTTCGTGGTGAAGCAGCGGGCGCGTCGGTCCCCGAACAACACGTGCACGCCGTCGACCCCGTCGAAGTGGTCGCTGACCGAGAGCAGACCGCTGGCGACCTCTTCAGGCGTCAGCGCAGCCAGCGGGACCCTGGTCGAGCGCACGACGCGCGGGACCCTGCCTTCGCGGCCGGCCACGACCACGGTCAGACCGCCCTCCTCCAGTTCGACCAGCGCGTGCAGCTTCATCTCAGATCTCGATGTCGTCGGCCGTGTTCAACGTCTTGTCCGGCCCCGCGCTTCGCAGCGCATACGAGCTATCGTCCCAATCGAACGTCGTACCAAAGCCATCGGTGCGATAGCTGGGGTCGAGCCCCATCCGGCTGCACACTCCGGTCCAGCTCCCGTTTACGTTGCCGCCGGACTCGATGAAGTTGGCGAGCACCTCGACCGCGATCCGGAGCCGCATCCAGGTGTGGCGCCCGCCCGGGATCGCTGCATAGACGAACACCGACAGCTCTTCGTTGGCGGCTCCCTCGTCGGTCCCGTTCTCGCCGCGGCTGTGCACTGAGGCGAAGTTGGCCGCAGTGTCCACTGCGTAGACATAGTTGACGTTGACCGTGAACGGGTCCACGACCGCGCCGTTGCCGACCCCTGGCTGGAAGTAGACGCCGAAGAAATCGCTCGCGGTCAACGAGGCCGGGAACGCCGCGTTGTCGAAGTAGTAGGCGTCGAGCGCGGCAGCCAGCTGCTCGAGATCCTGCGTGGCCTTGTCACGCTTCTCGGCGACGACGACCGCGCCTGCCAGCGGCACGGCCGTGCCCGCGATCAACGCGAGCACCGCCAGCACGACGATCAGCTCCAGCAGGGTGAAGCCGCGGCTCCGATCACATGTCGTCATCCGTTCCTCCGATTCCGTCGAAGCCGATCGCCACCACGCCGAGGACCGGGTGCAGCGCGAACGGCTGCCCCTTGCCGTCGACGGCCCGCGAGTCGGGCATGCCCAAGAACTCCATCAACCCGCCGGCGCCCGTCACGGACAGGCGCGAGGTCCAGGAGGCAGTAAGCGACAGGCTGGTGAAGGTCGCGTCGTAGTCGGACATGGTCGTCTGCAGCGACGCCCGCTCCGTCGTGGGCGCGGTCATCAGGCCGCGTTGGGCGATCGCGTACTCGCGGATCACCTCGATCATCTGGTTCGGGAGCTGCGAAGGGAGCGTTTGCGGAGCCACCTCGAGCGGCATCGCTACGGCGGCGCCGTTGCCACCCTCGCCACCACCGCCCCCGCGGCCCCGCCCGTTGCCGCCGCCGCCGCCGCCGCTGTTGCCGCCGCCGCCGCTGTTGCCGCCGCCGCTGTTGCCGCCGCCGC
>JBERSB010000262.1:0-3873 GCA_041236755.1 Luminiphilus sp.
CGGACACCCAGGTCCAGCGCAAGGTGATGATCGAGCACAAGGGCGACCTGCACCCGCACCTCATCATCGAGGACGCCGAGGGCAACCGTCTGGCGATCACGCCGGTGCCCGAGAAGGCCTACATCGAGGTCGAGGACAAGCAGAAGGTCGTCGCGGGCCTGATGCTCGCGAAGACGCCGCGCGAGATCCAGGGCACGCAGGACATCACGGGCGGCCTGCCGCGCGTGACCGAGCTGTTCGAGGCGCGCCGGCCGAAGGACCCCGCCGTGCTCTCCGAGATCGACGGCGTCGTCGAGCTCGGCGACAAGCGGCGCGGCAAGCGCACCATCCTCGTCAAGGGCGAGGGCGGCCTCGAGCGCGAGCACCTGGTGCCGCAGGGCAAGAACCTGCGCGTGCACGGCGGCGACCACGTCAAGGCCGGCGAAGCGCTCGTCGACGGCCCGCTGGTGCCGCACGACATGCTCGCGATCCAGGGCGAGAAGTCGGTGCAGAACTACCTGCTCCGCGAGGTGCAGACCGTCTACCGCGCCCAGGGCGTCGGCATCGACGACAAGCACCTCGAGATCATCCTCGCGCAGATGATGCGCAAGGTGCAGGTCGAGGACCCGGGCGACAGCGAGTTCCTGCCGGGTGCAGTGGTGGACAAGTTCCGCTTCCGCGAGTCCAACCAGCAGCTCCGCCAACAGCGCAAGAAGCCGTCGACGGCGTCGCCGCTGCTGCTCGGCATCACCAAGGCGTCCCTGCAGTCGGACTCGTTCATCTCGGCGGCGTCCTTCCAGGAGACCACCAAGGTGCTGACCGAGGCGGCGCTCGCCGGCAAGCAGGACGAGCTGGTCGGCCTCAAAGAGAACGTCATCCTCGGCCACCTCGTGCCGACCGGCACGGGCTTCCGCAACTACCAGAAGACCCGGGTGCTCAAGAACGTCGACCTCCAGGCTGCGGCCGAGGAGATCGGTCGCCTGAGCAAGCAGGGCTTCCTCGACGAGGGCGGCCCGGTGATCCGGCTCGACGGCATCGACGACGCGCCGCCCGTCCCGGGCGGCGGCGACGCTCCCGACGGGCCTGTCCCCGGCGGGCCCGTCCCCAGCGGCGACACCCCGACCGGCGCCGGCCAGGGTGCCGACAGCTAGCGCGCCGAGCGCACACGTTCTCGGTAGCCGGTTCGTCGACAGCTCAGGTCGCCGGCCGGCCCCGGGGGGCGGCCGGTCCGCCCTCCAGGTCCCCGGCGGACTTGCTTTCAGGCCGCCATTCCGTATCTTCTCCCGCCCTCATTTGCGGCCGCACCGCGGCCGACGGGGTCCGCGGTTCGCGGACCCGGCAACGGACTGCTGATCTCACTGTAATGCCCACGATCAACCAACTCATCCGCAAGGGTCGCAAGACGATCAAGGAGAAGAGCAAGTCTCCGATCCTCGATCGCTGCCCGCACAAGCGGGGCGTCTGCCTCCAGGTCAAGACGATGACCCCGAAGAAGCCGAACTCCGCGCTGCGGAAGATCGCGCGCGTGCGCCTGAGCAACGGCAAGGAGACGACGGTCTACATCCCCGGTGAGGGGCACAACCTGCAGGAGCACTCGATCGTGCTGATCCGCGGCGGCCGCGTGCGCGACCTCCCGGGCGTGCGCTACCACGTGCTGCGCGGCTGCCTGGACGCCTCGGGCGTCGAGTCGCGTCGTCGCAGCAGGAGCAAGTACGGCGCCAAGCGTCCGAAGAGCAAGTAGGGCCGCGCTGCAGAGAGACCCCGCCGCGCTGATCGCAACCGACCAACCAACTGACTCGAGATGCCTCGTTCCTACAAGTCCACCGAGGTCCACCTGAAGGGGGACCCGCGCTACAACAACAAGCTCGCCAGCAAGATCATCAACAAGATCATGCTCGACGGGAAGAAGACCACCGCGCAGAAGCTGTTCTACGACGCGGTCGACACGGTCTGCGCCAAGGTCGAGGGTGCTGAGCCGGTGGAGGTGTTCACCAAGGCTATCGACAACATCAAGCCCCGCGTCGAGGTGCGCTCCAAGCGCGTCGGTGGTGCGACCTACCAGGTCCCGCGCGAGGTCAACAAGCGTCGCCAGCAGAGCCTCGCGATCCGCTGGATGGTCGACGCCGCCCGCAGCAAGCGCGGCAAGCCGATGGCCAAGTGCCTCGCCGAAGAGCTGTTCGACGCCTTCAACAACCAGGGTGCTGCGGTCACCAAGAAGGAGAACGTGCACAAGATGGCCGAGGCGAACAGCGCCTACAGTCACTTCGCTTGGTAGGCACTTCGCTTGGTAGGCACTTCGCCTGGTAGGCACTTCGCCTGGTAATAGGCACTGCGCCTTTGAGGCGCTCCCCCCCTCCCCGGTAGGCGCTTGGCCTGCTGGCTTTGGGTTCGAGACCGCGCCCCGCCGATGGTGGGGCGCCTCAGGTTTTGCCCCTGCGCGGGATTCCGGGGCGAACGCAGGGAATAGCCGAGCAGGCCGTTCTGTCCTACGGACGCCATTGTGGTGACGCGGACGTTTCCGGCTGCAGCCGGAATCCGCTACGCTCTCCAACCGTCGATGAGACTGCCACTTCCGTTTCTGCTCTACGTCACGGCGCTCGGCCTGTTCAGCTGGGCCGGGTGGACGGTCTACAGCAACTGGTCGCTGTGGAAGCTCGAGACGCGCAACCAGGCGTCGCTCGGCGGCCGCAACACATCGGACGACCTGATCAAGAAGGGGCGCGGGGCAGGCGCCCAGGCCCGGGGCGTCAACTACGCCGCGCCGAACTGGTGGGAGCAGCTCAAGCAGGTCAACCTGATCGGCAAGCTCCCCAAGCGCGAGCCCACCGCAGCCGAGATGGCTGCCGCAAAGGAGGCCGAGGAGCCCAAGGTCGACCTCACGCCGCTCGAGGAGATCTTCGAGCTGGTGTCATTGGTCTACGACGGGGCCGCGGCGGGCAAGGGCGGCGACAGCCACGTCATCATCCGCTCCAAGGCGCCGGACGTGGCGCCGCCCGAGTGGTGGGTCAAGGAGAACACCGCGCCAGCGAGCAGCCCGCGGCGTGCAGGGCCGCGCGACCTCGCGGCCGCGCCGTCGACCGCGCGCACGCGCCGGGGCCGCGGCGCGTCGCGGCCGGCGCAGCCGACGCCGATGCCGACCAGCACGACGGGCCGCACCGACATCCTGCAGAAGATCTGGATCGAAGACGGCGGTGACCCGCGCCGGGCCGCCCAGCTGTGGTCGCCCTACGAGCACATCCGGCTCGTGCGCGTCGCCGGGGACGCCCAGTCGGCGTTCTTCACCCGGGGCGGAGCCGTGGCAGACGGCCAGGAGGCGCCGGATCCCAAGGAAGAAGAGCTGCTGAAGACCACCGCGGACATCCCGCAGGACGTGCTGGTCGCGCTGCGCAAGCTGCAGGGCAGGGGCGCTTCGCGCGAGCCGGCGCAGTCCGCGCCGCGCGCCGCCACCAACCAGTGGCGCGACGTCGAGGAGACCACGCGCGTCGGCAACCAGTTCCACATCGGCCGCAAGGACGAGCAGCGCTTCCGCTCCTCGGACGACTTCTTCAGCAACGTCTACGTCGACACCTACGTCAGCAAGACGTCGAACCTGCGCGGCGTCTCGGTGCGGAGCGTCGCGCCGAAGCTCGCCTCGAGCTACGGCGTGCAGACCGGCGACGTGCTGCTGAAGATCAACGGGCGCAAGATCAGCTCCAAGGCGCAGGCGACCAACATGGTCAAGAAGGACTACCAGCGCGGCGTGCGGACCTTCGCGACGGAGTGGCTGTCCAACGGGCAGGTCGTCGAGCGCGTCTACCAGGCGCCCGACAGGTAGCGGGCGCGAGGAGACGTCCTTGGCCGACGCGCTGCTGACGATCGACTGCGGCAACACGACGATCGCGTGCCGTGACGACG
>JBERSB010000263.1:0-5018 GCA_041236755.1 Luminiphilus sp.
CCCGGCGCGCGGCCGGCGCGGCGACTGCGCTCACCCAGCGGCTCCCGCAGAAGGCGCCGCGGGCGCGGACGGCGCCACGCGCACGCGCGCCGCCTCCGAGCGGCGCAGCGCCAGCCGGTAGCCCTGCACCCGGAACAGGAGCGGGCCGCCGAACGGCGCGCTCGCCAGGCGCTCGACCACGACGCCGGGCCACAGGCCGGCCGCGGCCAGCCGCTCGCTCAGCGGGTCGTCACCGTCTACCGCGACGATCCGCACGGGCGCCCCGTTCACGCGGTCCAGGCGCTGGTCGTGCTCGGACGGCGCCACGGTGAGCGGGCAGTCGGAAGGCTCGGTCGTCACGGGCGGATCGGACGGGCGGTTTGGGGCAGCAGTTGAGATCGAGTCTCAGGAGCAACATTCTGGAGCGCTGCATGGGCCGATGCAAGGGCCCGCCCCGCAGATGCCTGCACCGTTGCCATCCCCGCCCGGATGCCGACACTCGCGAGCCATGCAGCCAGAAGCGCACACCACCACCGTCAAGATCGCCGGCACCGAGGTCTCCTTCGAGACCGGCCGGATCGCGCGCCAGGCAACCGGCGCGGTGCTGGCCCGCTGCGGCGACAACGTCGTGCTCGCGACCGTGACGGCAGCGGCGAAGCCCAAGCCCGGCCAGGACTTCTTCCCGCTGACCGTCGAGTACCGCGAGAAGTTCGCCGGCGCCGGCCGCATCCCCGGCGCGTTCGGCAAGCGCGAGGGCCGCATCACCGACCACGAAGTGCTCGTCTGCCGCCTGATCGACCGCAGCGTGCGCTCGCTCTTCCCCGAGCACTACAAGAACGAGGTGCAGCTGCAGGTGCAGGTGCTGAGCTGCGAGCCCACCAGCGACCTCGAGAGCCTCGCGATCCTCGCCGCCTGCTGCGCGCTGCACGTCAGCCCCGTCCCGGCCAACGGCCCGATCGCCGGCCTGCGCGTGTGGCGCATCGACGACGCGTGGCACGCATTCGTCGGGCGCGAGAAGGCCGCCGACGCCGACCTCGAGTTCTCGGTCGCGGTCGGCCCCGAGGGGCTGGTGATGCTCGAGGGCGAAGCCAAGGAGGCGAGCGAGGCCGACGCGGTCGCCGCGATCGCGCAGGCGACAGAGTGGATCACGCGCTGCCACAAGGCGTTCGACGAGCTCGCGGCGAAGACCGGCCGCGCCAAGCAGGTCGCGCCCGACGCGCCCGCGCTGCCAGAGCTCCCCGCCGAGACGGCCACCGCGCTGCAGCAGGCGCTCTCGATCGAGAGCAAGGCCGAGCGCCGCGCCGCGATCGCCGCTGCCGAGGCCGCGTGGACCGACGCGCTCGACGACGACGGCAAGGCCGCGGCCAGACAGGCCTACGGCGACGCGGTGTGGGAGACGATGCGCGAGAACGTGCTGGCCACCGGCCGCCGCCTCGACGGCCGCGGCAAGGAGGACATCCGCGCGATCTGGAGCGAGGTCGGGCTGCTGCCGCGCGCGCACGGCTCCGCGCTGTTCACCCGCGGCGAGACGCAGGCGATCGTGACCTGCACGCTCGGCAGCCCGGACGACGCGCTGCGCCAGGGCAACCTCGCCGACGACAACGACCGCAAGTCGTTCTTCCTGCACTACAACTTCCCGCCCTACTCGGTCGGCGAGACGCGCCCGCTGCGCGGCCCGGGCCGCCGCGAGATCGGGCACGGCTCGCTGGCGCGGCGCGGCCTGCAGCCGCTGGTCCCGGCACAGACGAAGTTCCCGTTCACGATCCGCATCGAGTCCGAGATCACCGAGTCGAACGGCAGCTCGTCGATGGCCACCGTGTGCGGCGGCTCGATGGCGATGATGCACGCCGGGGTCCCGATCGCGCGGCCGCTGGCAGGCATCGCGATGGGGCTGATCTCCGACGGCGCGCGGCACGCGGTGCTGAGCGACATCATCGGCGACGAGGACCACCTCGGCGACATGGACTTCAAGGTGGTCGGCACCGAGCGCGGCATCACCGCGATCCAGCTCGACAACAAGCTCGGCGGCCTGCCCGACGAGGTGCTGTCGCAGGCGCTCGAGCAGGCGCGCCGCGGCCGGCTGCACATCCTGGCCGAGATGGCCAAGACCATCGCGGCGCCCGGCGAGCCGTCGCGCCACGTCCCGCAGGCGTTCCACCTGTCGATCATGCCCGACGCGGTCGGCGCGCTGATCGGGCCGCGCGGCGCGAACATCAAGAGCATCACCGAGGCGACCGGCGCCAAGGTCAGCGTCGACGACAGCGGCGGCGTGCTGATCTTCGCGACCGACGCAGCGAGCGCCACGAAGGCCAAGACGATGGTGCAGCGCTCGGCGGGCGTGCTGCACGTCGGCCGCTGCTACCGCGGCACCGTCACCGGCGTGAAGGACTTCGGCGCGTTCGTGCGCATCAACGCGGTCAACGAGGGGCTCGTGCCGATCGAGGAGCTGGACAAGGACCGCGTGCAGCGCGCCACCGACGTCGCCAGCGAAGGCGACGAGATGATCGTCGCGGTGCTCGGCGCCGACGACCGCGGCCGCCTGCGGCTGTCCCGCCGCCAGGCGCTCGGCGTGACCGACGCACAGATCGAGTTCTGAGCCGCGCGCTCCGCGGCCGCCGCTACCCTTTGGGACCGCACTCGACCATGAAGCACGCCCCCCTGCTGTCGTTCGTCCTGCTGCTCGCGACCCTGGCCGCCGGCGTGGCCGCGCAGGCCGAGCGGCCCAACCTGCTGCTCGTGGTCACCGACGACCAGCGCTTCGACCAGATGAGCTGCGCGGGGCACCCGACGCTGCAGACGCCGGTCATGGACCGGCTGGCAGCCGGCGGCGTGCGCTTCACCAACGCGTTCGTGACCACCGCCATCTGCGCGGCCTCGCGCGCCTCGATCCTGACGGGTCTCCAGGAGGGCCACCACGGCTACACGTTCGGCAAGCCGCCGATGGGCAGAGCGCTCGGCCAGACCACCTACCCCAAGCTGCTGCGCGACGCCGGCTACAAGACGGGCTTCGTCGGCAAGTGGGGCGTCAAGTTCGAGAAGGGCGCGCTGGAAGGCGCGTTCGACTACCGCAAGGGCTCGGGCCACCCCTACCGCAAGAAGGACGGCCGCCACCTGACCGACATCGTCACGCAGCAGGCGATCGACTTCGTGCAGCAGCAGGACGCGCAGCAGCCGTTCTGCCTGTCGGTGTCGTTCCACGCGCCGCATGCGCAGGACGGGCACAAGGACCAGTACCTGCCGCCTGACGACTTCGTCGGCCGCTACCAGGACGCAGACGTGCCGATCCCGCCGCTCGCGGAGAGCGGCTTCGCCGCGCTGCCGCCGTTCTTGAAGGAGTCGCTGGGCCGCGTGCGCTGGTACTGGCGCTTCGACGACCGCGAGAAGCAGGTCCGACGCACCAAAGACTACTGGCGCATGATCGACGGCGTCGACCGCGGCCTCGGCCGGATCCTCGACGCGATCGAGCGCCGCGGGCTCGCCGACAACACCGTCGTGGTGTTCACCTCGGACAACGGCTACTTCCTCGGCGAGCGAGGCCTCGCCGGCAAGTGGCTGATCTACGAGGAGTCGGTGCGCATCCCGCTGATCGTCTACGACCCGCGCGCGCCCGAGGAGCGCCGCGGCGTCACCGAGGACGCGATGGCGCTCAACACCGACCTCGCGCCGACGCTGCTGGCCTACGCCGGCATCGCAGCCCCCGAAGGCTACGACGGCGCGAGCCTCGTGCCGCTGGCGCGCGGCGAGCGGCCTTCGTGGCGCGACTCGTTCTTCTACGAGCACCACATGGCGCACGCCAAGATCCCCCCGAGCATCGGCGTGCGCGGGCCCCGCTGGGTCTACGCGCGCTACTACAAGCAGTCGCCGGTCTACGAGCAGCTGTTCGACCTGCAGCGCGACCCGCTCCAGCTGGTCAACCTCGCCGGCGACCCCGCGCACGCGGCCGTGCTCGCCGTGCAGCGCGCGCGCTGCGACGAGCTGGCGGCGCGCTAGCCCAGCACGCCCTTGGGCGCGAAGGCGACTGCCTCGGGGCGGACCCGATGGACGCGGCGCGCCGCGTCGACGGCCAGCAGGCGGTAGGTGTGCGTGCCCGCCGGGCCGCTACGGACCACGCAGAGCTGGCCCGCGCGGACCTCCTGGGCCTCCCGGCTCGACAGCTCCAGCCACGGCAGCGCGCCCTCTGCGGTCGCGAAGTAGAACTTCACGGCGCCGGGGCCGGGCTTCTTCGCGTCGGCGAGCAGCTGGTCGACGGAGTTCTGCTCCTCCTTCTGCTTGCGCTCGCGGTCGCGCGCCTCCTGCTCCTTGCGCGTCAGCTCGCGCCCTTGTTCGCGGAGCTGCGCGACCTCCTGCTGGCGGGCTTCGGCCTCCTGCTCGAGCTGTTCGCGGCCCTTCTCCTTGCGTTCGACCCGCTGCTCGTGCGCGAACTGCTTGGCCTGCTTCTCTGAGATCAGGTTGGCCTTCTTGAGCTGGTCGCGCAGGTTCATGCCCCGCAGTCTATCCGGCTCAGCTCAGACCGTCGACGAGCGACGGGTGCGGCTCGTCGAACTTGACGGCGACGCCCACCTGGCCGTCGCCCATGTTCTCGGTGCGCACCACCTCGCCGCGGAACACGCCGTCGCGGCCCTCCACCTCGACCTCGACGGGGATGCGGCCCTGCGCGACGAAGAACACACCCTGCTCGGAGATGTTCTGCCCGTCGCCGACCAGCGCGTCGCCGCCGAAGCGGATCGTGACCCTGCCGCCGAGTTCGTGCCGCTCGGACCGGCGATCATTGACCGAGGTCTGGTTGTTCACGTCAGCCATGTCTGCCTCCGCTCCGCTCATCGGCGCCACACACCCCGGGACTGAACCTCCGCTGCCAGCGTATGATCCCGCGCCGTGCCCGAGAGCCGTTACGACCGCGAACCAGGCTACGCCGTCCGCTACCGGGACCGGCGGTTCACCACCGGCACGGGTGCGGGGACCGACCGCCGGGAGCGCCGGGCGCTCCAGCGGCTGCTGGCGGTCGCCCGCTACGCCGAGGGCGCCTGGCTCGACGCGCC
>JBERSB010000264.1:0-25980 GCA_041236755.1 Luminiphilus sp.
CAGCAGTGCCGGCTGACGCAGGCTCCGTGGTGCTCTTCCAGGGCGACTCGATCACGGACTGCGGCAGGTCGCGTGAGGACAAGCACGCGTCCAAGCCCAACGACGCATGGGGCCTCGGCCGCGGCTACGCGTCCTTGGCAGCAGCCGGCCTGATGGTCGAGGCGGCACCCGAAGAGGTCTCTGTCTTCAACCGCGGCAACAGCGGCAACAAGGTCTTCCAACTCGCAGAGCGGTGGCAAGCGGACTGCATCGACCTGCAGCCCGACGTGCTCAGCATCCTGATCGGCGTCAACGACATCTGGCACGCGCGCAACGGGCGCTACGACGGCACGGTCGAGGTCTACGAGCGCGACTACGACGCGCTGCTCGCGCGGACCCGCGAGGCGCTGCCCGACGTGCGCCTGGTCGTCTGTGAACCGTTCGTGCTGCGCTGCGGCTCGGTCGACGACACGTGGTTCCCCGAGTTCGACCAGTACCGGGCGGCGGCGCGGCGGGTCGCCGACAAGCACGGCGCGCTGTTCGTGCCCTTCCACTCGATGTTCGAGGAGGCGGTCAAGCTGCAGCCGCCCGAGCACTGGGCCAAGGACGGCGTGCACCCGACCCGCGCGGGAGCCGCGCTGATGGCCCGGAAGTGGCTCGAGGTCGTGCGCGGCGCGCCGCGCTAGCAGGGCGCAGCCGCGGCCGAACCCGCTCGCGATCCGGATCTCCGGGTGCCACGCTTGCTTCTCGGAGGCGCGGAGCAGACGTTTGTGCGACTCACAACCACACCACTCGCAGCGACTCTCATGACCTCACAAGAAAGCAAGCGCGTCCAAGCAGGCGTCCTCGGCATCCTCCTCGGCGCCTTCGGCGTCCACCGCTTCGTCCTCGGCGACACGACAGGCGGCATCCTGCGCATCGTCATTTCGTTCGTCACGTGCGGCGCCGGCAGCATCATCGGCTTCATCGAGGGGATCATCTACGTGACCAAGTCGGACGAGGACTTCATCAAGACCTACCAGGTCGAGAAGAAGGCCTGGTTCTAGCGGGCCTGCTGCCGGCGGCCCCGCGCGTCAGCGGCCGGCGAGGAAGCCGAACCGCTGGAAGACGCACTCCGGCAGCTGCCGCACCACCGCCATGACCGCGCGCCACGAGCGCGGCAGATAGACCTCGTGGCGGCGCCCCTCCATCGCGCGCAGGATGCCGCGCGCGACCGCGACCTTCTCGCCCCACAGCGCGTTGCGCGGGTGCCCCTCGGACATCGGGGTCGCGACCGGCCCGAGGCGCAGGTCGTGCACGCGCGCGCCTGCCGGGTGCAGCCGACTGCGCACGCCCTGCAGGTAGCACGACAGGCCCGCCTTGGCGGCGCCGTAGGTGTAGTTGCGCGGCCGACCGCGCACGCCGGCGACCGACGTGATCGCGGCGAGGTGGCCCGAGCCCTGCCGCTCGAAGTGCGTCGCCAGCGGCATCAGCAGCGCCACGGCGCTGGTGAAGTTGGTGTCGATCGTCGCGCGCGCGTAGTCGACGTCGCGCTCGGTCCGCAGCTGATCGCCCAGGTAGCCGTGCGCGATCAGCGCGCGGTCGCACCCGCCGAGCGCCTCGATGCCGCGTTCGACGCGGGCCTCGGCGAGCTCGAGCTCGTTCAGGTCCGCGCGCTCCGAGCCGACCACCGCGCCTCCGCAGCGCTCCAGCAGGGCGGACAGCTTCCCGGGGTCGCGACCGATCAGGTAGAGGCGGTCGCCCCGGCGCGCGCACAGCGCGGCGACCTCCGCGGCGATGGCCGAGGTCGCGCCGCAGATCAGCGTCCTGCGCTCCATCGCCGCAGCTTAGTGCGGCAAGTCGCTCGAATCGTTGATCCTGCGCGCCGGGTTGGCGATCCTGCGTTCATGCGCCCCCGCTCGACGCTGTCCCTGCTCGCCGTCGCGTGCCTGCTCGCCTGCGCCTGCGCGGCGCCGAAGAAGCGCGCGCTGCGCGGGGCCTCGACGCCCGGCGGGCCGGTTTCGCCGGGCGTCGACGGCGGGGACTTCGTCTTCCTGGCCGGGAAGATCGGCGTGGATCCGTCCACGCGCGAGCTGGTCTCCGGAGGGATCGAAGCCGAGACGCACCAGGTCATGTGCAACCTCGGCGCGGTCCTCCGCGAGGCGGGGCTGGGCTACGAGCACGTCGTCAAGAGCTCGGTCTTCCTGGCCGACGTCGGTGACTTCGCGGCGATGAACGGCGTCTACGCCAGTTACTTCCCCGAGGGCTGCATCAAGCCGGTGCGCACGACCGTGCAGGTCGCCGCGATCCCCGCGGGCGCGCGCATCGAGATCGACTTCATCGCAGCTCGTCGGTAGGCGCGGCCCTGTCGACCACCTCGAGCGCGTTGCCCCAGGGGTCGGTCAGCAGCAGCGCGCGCACGCCGTCGGCGCGGCGCATGCTGGGACCCAGCTCGGCGACGTTGGGCGCCAGGATTGTCAACGCCGGCGGCGCCTCGTCCGTCGCGCAGAGCCGCAGCAGCACCGCGCCGAACGACAGCGTCGCGCTGCGCTCGCCGCGGGATTGCACCTGACAGCCGAAGTGCTCGGCGTACCACGCGCAGGCGCGGTCCAGGTCGTCGACGCGGACCGACACGGCCTGCAGCTCCCCCACCGTGCCCGGCGGCAGCGGCGCGGGCGCGCGCTGGCACAGGAAGTCGGGGTTCTTGACCATGTCCGAGAGCGCCTGCTCCAGCCGCGCGGCGAGCGACGCGTCGTCTTTGCGCAGCCGCTTTAGCAGCTGCGCCCGCCCGACCTCGTCCAGGTCCATGGCGTACTCGAAGTAGTCGTCAAGCGAGTCCATGCGGTGTTCTTCGCCGGACCCGCAGCAGCGGACGCAACGCGTCCGCGTCAGGCCCAGCGCACGAGGCCGCGCACCTTGGCGTCGTGCCGGCCGCGGCCGGGGACGCGCACGCGCATCCCGTGCTGGTAGTGCCCCGCCAGCTCGACGCGGTAGCTGCCGTGGAAGGCGTGCGCGCCGGATTCCTGCGCGCCCCCCGGCTCCATCGCGACGACGATCGTCTCCTCGTCCGCGTCGCCGCGGGTGACCACCAGCTCGACAGCGACGTCGGCAGGCGTGAGCCCGCCGAGGTCCACTTCGAGGTGCGCCTCCAGGTGCTGACCCACCTTGAAGTCGGCGACGTCGACCGTCGAAGCGCCGACGATCTGCAGCTCGTCGAAGCCCTGCCGGACCCGCTGGAACTCGCGCGCCCGCGCGCGCGCCGGCGCCTTGCCCTCGGCCTGCTGCGCGAAGTAGTTCGCTGCGAGCGGCCGGTAGGCCTGCTGCAGGTAGTCCGAGACCATGCGGTCGGTGCTGAAGGTCGCCGGCAGCGTCTCCAGGCAGTGACGCATGCGCGCCACCCAGGACTGCGGCACGCCGTCTTTGTCGCGGCCGAAGAACGACGGCACGAGCTCCTCTTCCAGCAGCCGGTAGAGCGCGGTCGCGTCGGCCTCGTTCTGCAGCTCGTGGTCGTCGTAGACCTGCGCGCCGCCGATGGTCCAGCCGTTGTCGCCGTCGGCGCCCTCGGGCCACCAGCCGTCCGCGATCGACAGGTTGAGCACGCCGTTGGCCGCGGCCTTCATGCCGCTGGTGCCGCTGGCCTCCTCCATGCGCGTCGGCGTGTTGACCCAGACGTCCACGCCCTGCACCAGGGCCCTGGCGACCGCCATGTCGTAGTCCTCGACGAAGAAGACGCGTCCCAGGAACTCCGGCGACCGCGCCAGCTGCACGATCGACCTCATGATGTCCTGGCCGAGCTGGTCGCGCGGGTGCGCCTTGCCCGACACGACGATCCGCACCGGCCGGCCGGCGCCGTCCAGCAGCGCGCGCAGCCGCTCGGGGTCGCTGAACAGTAGGTGCGCGCGCTTGTAAGGCGCGAAACGCCGCGCGAAGCCGAGGTAGAGCGCGTCCTCGTCGAGGCCCTCGAGCATCGCGCTGAGCGCTTGCGGGCTGTCGCCGCGGTTCTGGAACCCGTCGGTCAGCACCTGCCGGACCTTGTCCAGCATCGCGCGCTTGTTGGCGCCGTGCGCCCGCCACAGCTCCAGCGGCGCCACCCCGCCGGCGGCGCGGAAGTCCGCCGGCCGCGCGCCCTCGTCGCCGCGCCGCACCAGCGAGGCCACCGCTTCGCTGGTCCAGGTCGCGAGGTGCACGCCGTTGGTCACCGACGTGATCGGCACCTCGCCTTCGAGCAGGCCCGGCCAGAACGCGTGCAGCAGCTTCTGCGAGGCGCGGCCGTGCATCTTGCTGACGCCGTTGACGTAGCCCGCGAAGCTCATCGCTAGGTAGGTCATGTTGAAGACGCTGCCGCCGTCCTCGCTGTCCTGGCGCCCCAGCGCGAAGAAGCCGTCCCACGGCAGGCCGACCCACTCCTCGGCGTCGCCGAAGTAGGTCCGGACCAGGTCCTCGCCGAAGCGGTCGTGACCCGCCGGCACCGGCGTGTGCGTCGTGAACAGCGTGGTCTCAGTGATGTAGGTCCGCGCCGCCTCGAAGGGCAGCCCCTCGCCGCGCACGAGCAGCGACGCGCGCTCGAGCGTCAGGAACGCCGCGTGCCCCTCGTTCATGTGGTAGCACGCCGGACGCAGGTCCATGGCGCGCAGCAGGCGCACGCCGCCGCGGCCCAGCACGATCTCCTGCTGGATCCGCATCTCGCTCTCGCCGCCGTAGAGGTTGCGCGTGATCGCGCGGTCCTCTTCGCGGTTCTGCGGCACGTCGGCGTCGAGCAGGTAGAGCGGCACGCGGCCGACGCCCGCGCGCCACGCGCGCAGCACGACCTCGCGACCCGGCATCGGCACGCGCACCTCGAGCGGGCTGCCGTCGGGCCCGCGGACGAGGTCGACCGCCAGCTTGGACGTGCGGTTCTCCCGGTCGACGGCGACCTGCTGGCCGTCGCTCGAGAGCTGCTGCTGCATGTAGCCGAAGCGATAGAACAGCCCGACGCCGACCAGCGGCACGTTCAGGTCGCTCGCGGCCTTGAGGTGGTCGCCCGCGAGGATGCCGAGGCCGCCCGAGTAGATCGGCAGCGAGTGGTGCACGCCGAACTCCGCCGAGAAGTAGGCGACCGGGTGCTCGCGGTCGAGCGCCGGCGACGACGCGTCGTCGCGCACGGCCATCGGCTCGTCGGCGCGCGCCATGTAGGTGTCGAAGCGCTCACAGACCTGCTGCAGCCGCTCGAGGTAGTCGGCGTCGGCCACCTTCTGTTCGAGCGTCTCGAGGCCGACGCTCTGCAGGAACGCGACCGGGTTCTCACCGCCCGCGGCGAAGCCCGGCGCGAGCTCCTCGAACAGCTCGCGCACGCCCGGCGTCCACGACCACCAGAAGTTGCGCGCCAGCCGCTCGAGCCCGCGCAGCTGCTGCGGCAGCGTCGCCGAGGCCTCGAAGGCCGCGAGGCGCGGGGCCGTGCCGCCGCCGCTCGCCTGCAGCGCGCGGCGCGGCAGCCGGAACTGCACGACGCCCGCCTTGCTGCGCGCCTGCACCGCGTCGAGCGCCTGGTCGTAGGCCTGCAGGTAGTTGGCGTAGAGGTCCTGCCACGCCGTGCGCCCCGCCGCCTCGCGGCACCGCGCGCGCAGCGCCTCGCCGCCCTCGGGCTGGTCCAGGAACGCCTCGATCGCCTCGGAGGTCGCGGCGACCACCTCCTTGTAGGGGACGCGCTCGCGCGGGATCACGATGACCCCGTCCTTGGGGCCGAGCCCCGCGGCGTTGGCCCACCTGCCGAAGCCGGCGAGGTCGGTGGTGATCGTGGGCACGCCGACCGCGAGCGCTTCCTGCGGCGTGTAGCCCCACGGCTCGTAGTAGGACGGGTAGACGCCGAGGTCGGTGGCGGCGAGCACGGCCTCGTACTCGCGCCGCAGCAGGTCGTCGTCCGGGCGCAGGTAGGTCGGGATCTGCACGACCTTGACGCGGCTGCCGGGCGCGTTGTCGAGGCCCAGCCGCGCGCAGTGCGCGTGCACCGCGTCGTGCTCCTCGTCGAAGAGGTTGTGCGTGCACAGGCCCAGCGGGCCGCCCGATGCGGCGGCGCCCTGGAGGCGCTCGGTCAGCTCCCCGCGCACGCCGGAGTTGCCGGCGGGCACCAACAGGAACGCGACCACCCGGCGTCCCTTGCGCTCCTGGATGTCGGCCAGCGCGTCGAGCAGCAGCTCGATGCCCTTGTTGTAGAACTCGTAGCGGCCCGCCAGCGCGAAGAACGACGCGTCGGAGACGTCTTCGCCGAGCTGCGCGGCTGCGACCGCCGCGAGGTCGGCGCGCGTCGCGGCGCGGTCGCCCTCGGAGAGCTGCGCCACCACCGACATGTCGATGCCGTTGGGCAGCAGCGGCGCGACCTCTCGCTCGTGCAGCAGCTCGGCCTCGGCGGCGGTGATCTCGCTGACCGTCGTGAAGACGTCCGCCGAGCGCGCGCAGGCGCCCTCGATCGAGTGCTTGGCCTGCACGCCGTGGTCTTCGGCGAGCTCCGCCGGCGTCTTGCCGCCGAGACCGTTGTCCACGGCCGCGGGATCGGGCGTGACCCCGAGCGACGCCAGGGCGCGGCCGAGCATCGTGGCGTGCGTGGTGAAGACCGTGCCGATGCTCGGGATCCGCTCCTGCAGGTAGAGCAGCGCAGCGCCCGTCATCCACTCGTGCGCCTGCACGACGGCGCGGCGGTGGAACGGCGCCAGGTACTCCTCCCACCAGAGCTCGATGACCTTCGCCGCCGCCGTCGAGAACAGCACCGGCTCGACGTAGTCCCAGTCGCCCGCGATCGAGTCGACCTCGTAGCGCTCCCAGAGGCCGGCGAGGATGCCGTCCTTCTGTTCGTAGAGCCCCGAGAACCCGACCAGGATGCAGCGCGGCCGGCCCGGGATGCGCCAGCGGCCGACGCGGACCGGCACGCCGATCCGGCGGCACTGGCGGATGAACTCGTCGTAGCCCGGCTCGTCGTCGAACGGCGGCTGCGCGCCGGTCCCGCCCGGGAGCTGCGGGCCGACCGTGATGTAGTCGTCGCCGAAGCGCTCCACCGCGGTCACGGCCTTGGACGACAGCACCGTGTGGATGCCCCCGACCTTGTTGCACACCTCCCAGCTGATCTCGAACAGTTGGTAGCTCTCGGTCATCTCACTTCTTCGTCTTGGGCGGGCGCGCCGGGCGTCGCCCGAGCGCCCGGTCGACGTGCCGCTGCAGGTCGTCGACCGCGGTCATGGCCGTCACGAACGCCGCGTGCGGCGAGTCGAACGGGCTGAAGTAGTCGTGCACCTCGGCGTCGCTGTGGTGCTTGGTCGCGATGTAGTAGACGTGGTCGGACGTGGTCAGGTCCCGCCAGTGACGCAGCAGCTCCGGCTGCTCGACGCCGGCGCGGAGCACGTCCGCGCGCATCGCGTAGAGCCGCTGGTGCACAGCCTCCTGCATCGGGTTGCCGAGCCACGCCGTCAGGTTCCTCTCCTCGTCGGCCCACGAGACCGCCTCGGCGACGTCCAGCTCGTGCACGGCCTCTCGCTCGGAGCAGACCTGCGCGGGCGTGCGGAAGCGGAAGCTCGGGTCCTCCAGCACCAGCTCGGGGAGATGACGCATGAACTGCAGGATGCCGGTGTCTTCGCTCTGGTGTTCGCCGAAGGTCTCGTAGTCCATGAACAGCCCTACGAACTGCGCCGGAGGCGGCAGCTCGTGGAGCCACTCGGCGTAGGTATCGGCAAACAGCGGATAGCCGGCCCACTTCCGATTCGAGAATCGGAACGCGATGTCGTCCGAGAGTGCATAGCTACGCAACAGCAGCTTGAGCCGCTCGCAGCCGCGCGGCGTGTACGGCACCTGGGGGCTGCGCCAGCCGAGCAGCCGGTCGGCGCCCTCGCCCAGCATGCAGTCGAACCCGAGCGCCTCGACCTGCCGGCAGATGTCGTTGTCGAGGATCAGCTCGGTGTTCCGGAACGTCGTCGGCGCCCCGAACAGCTCGGTGACGGTCGCGCGCTGCAGCTCGACCTGAGCCGCGAACTCGTCCGGGTCAACGAGCGCAGCGAGGCCGTGCTGGCTCGTCTCGCACAAGAACTCGACGCAGCCGGTCTCGGCCAGCTCCACGAACGACGCGAGCGCTTCGGGCGCCCAGTCCCGCAGCTGGCGGATCACCGTGCCCGACAGCGAGAACGCGCAGCGGAACTCGCCGTCGGTGCGCTCGATCACGTCGAGCAGCACGGCGTTCATCGGCACGTAGCACCGCTCCGCGACGCGCTCGGCGACCAGCTTGTTCAGCGGCGTGTCCCAGTAGTCACAGCGCCGGATCCTGCTCTTCGGCGTCAGCCTCTTCAGCCGGTAGGGCTGGTGCACCTGGAAGTAGAAGACGACGTCGATCATGCCTCTGCCTGCTCTCCGCTCGCCGTAGCCGCGCGGCACAGCGCGTGCGCGCGGAGCAGTTCGCCGGTGTTCCACGCCTGCGCGATCGTGCCGCCGGGGCGGTGCGGCGGGTCCCCGTCGAACACTTCGCTGACGTGGTCGAGGCCGGCGCGGTCGAGCTCGGTCGCGAGCAGCGCGTCGAGCCACGACAACAGCGGTTCGGCGACCGCGCTGCGGCGCGCGGCGTCGGCGGCCTGCAGCGCCGCCTCGACGTAGAAGCCGGCGAGCCAAGGCCACACCGTGCCCTGGTGGTAGGCGCCGTCGCGCGCCTCGACGTCGCCGCCGTAGACGGCGACGTAGCTCGGGTCGTCGGGCGCGAGCGTGCGCAGTCCGCAGGGCGTCACCAGCGAGGCTGCGGCCTTCTCGACGACGCCGGCGCGTTGCTCGCGCGACAGCGGCGACCACGGCAGCGCCGCGCTGACCAGCCTGTTGGGCCGAACCGAGCGGTCGGGACGGCCGTCGTGCACGCGGTCGGCGAGGTAGCCGTCTTGCTCGAGCCAGAACGCCGCCAGGAACGCCTCGCCACAGCGGTCGCGCTGCGCTTCGAACGCCCCGCTTCCGCCGTCCTGTTCGGCCAGGAACGCGAGCAGCGCGTAGTAGAGCGCCTGGATCTCGACCGGCAGGCCCTGCCGCGGCGTCACCGGGCCGCTCTCGGTCTGCGCGTCCATCCAGGTCGCGTTGAGGTCTGCGCGACCCGCGCGCAGCAGGCCGTCCGGGCCGACCTCGAGGCCCAGCGCGGTGCCGCGTTCGTAGGCGGCCGCGATGCTGCGCAGCGCCGGCACCAGCCGCTCGGCGAGCAGCCGCCGGTCACCTCCCGCGTCGCGGTAGCGCATGACCGCCAGCGCGAACCACAGCGCCGCGTCGCAGCTGCCGTAGTCGCTGTCCGCGACGCTGCGCCCGTAGATGTTCGGGAGCAGACCGTCCTTGAGGAACGGCAGGCATCCGCACAGGACCTCTTCTGCGAGGTCCAGCCGGCCGCGCGCCAGCGTCAGGCCCGGCAGCGCGAGGAACACGTCGCGCCCCCACTCACCGAACCACGGGAAGCCCGCCAGCACGCCGAGCCGCTCGCCGACCCCGCGGTAGAAGAAGTCCTCGGCGCCGAGCTCCAGCCTCGCGACCAGCGGCCGCGCGTCCTCGGCGACGGTCGCCGAGAGCGCCTCGGACCGCGCGCGCTCGGCTGCGAACGCTTCGCGCGGCGCGGGCTCCGGTGCGCCGAGCGCGAAGGCCACGACCGCGTCCTGCCCGGGGCCGAGGTCCAGCTCGAGCACGCCCGGGCTCCACCGGTCGCCGCAGTGGTCGTAGCCGCGGAGACGGTCCACCTCGAAGTGGACCCCGCGGTACCAAGTCGACGCCTCGGTGAACGCCGCGACGCCGTCCGCGGTCATCCACAGCGTCGGCAGCGCGTCGGTCGGCCGCACGCCCCAGCTCGCGCCCTGCGCCTGCACAGCACCGTCCCACGACTCGTCGGCCGTGATCAGGTGGTCGGCGTCACACCAGCCGAGCAGCGGCCGGACCTCGAGCCGGATCGGGGCGTCGCCGAGGTTGCGCCAGCGCACCAGCAGCGCGGCCGCCACGCCGTCTACCTCGCGCCGCAGCGCGACCTCGCGCTCGAACGAGCCGTGCTCGGCGTCGAAGCGCCAGCTCGGCAGCGGCCGCCGCGAGAACCGCACTTCGGCGTAGGGCAGGCTCGGCGCGTCGGCGCCGCGCCAGTGCGCGCGCATGACGTGCGACATGCCGTCAGCCTGCCCGACGGAGCCGAGCGCGCCGACGCGCTCGTCGAGGTCGGCCACCACCATGCTCCGCCGCGCCGACGCATCGCAACGCGCGATCCACAACCCGTGGTAGCGCCGGGTAGCCAGCGCACCAACCGTGCCGCACGCGTAGCCGCCGCGGCCGTCGGTGAGGAGCCACTCCGTCGAAGCGTCCGCGTCGACGGATCGCAGCGGGGTCGCCGGAGACGCGTGGCTACGGGCTTTGGGCATGACGCTCTTGGTCGCTTCGAGCCCCGCGTCGGTCGCGACGCCGGGTTCTCCGGGTCTCGCGAGCGTACGACGGAGTCCCCCCTGATCAACGCATCTTCGCGGCAAGGATTCCCGTTCCGGGCTGTCCTGTCGCGCGGGGCCGCTGCATCCTGTAGGGCCCGCGATCCCACCTCTGTCGCAGCACCAACCATGGTCCCGCTCGACCTACGGAACACCCTAGTCTTCATCCTCGCAGGCGGCGCCGGCAGCCGCCTGATGCCCCTGACGATCACCCGCGCCAAGCCCGCGGTGCCGTTCGGCGGCAGCTACCGGATCATCGACTTCACGCTCAGCAACTGCATCCACTCGGGGCTCCGCCGGATCCACCTGCTGACGCAGTACCAGGCGCGCTCGCTCGAAGAGCACGTGCGGTTCGGCTGGAACTTCCTGCCGCGGCGCCTCGAGCAGTGGATCACCTGCACGCCGCCGCACCACGTCTCGGTCGGTAAGTGGTACCGCGGCACGTCGGACGCGATCTTCCACAACCTGGACACGATCAACGACTGGCGGCCGAACAACGTGATCATCCTGTCGGGTGACCACATCTACCAGATGGACTACCGCGACATGCTCCGCGAGCACGTCGAGAACGAGGCGGCGCTGACGATCGGCGCCGTGAAGATCCGCGCCGAGGAGGCGTCGAGTTTCGGCATCCTGCAGATCGACGAGCAGCACCGGATCACCGGGTTCGTCGAGAAGCCCAAGGAGAACGCGCCGGAGATCCCCGGCGAGCCCGGCTACTGCCTCGCGTCGATGGGCATCTACGTGTTCGAGACCGACGAGCTGGTCCGCCGCCTGCAGGAGGACGGCAAGATGCCCGACGGCGAGGGCGGCGACTTCGGCCACCACGTCATCCCGCGCATGCTGGGCGAGGTTCCGATCTACGCGCACGCGTTCCAGGGTCTCAGCGGCGAGGAGGAGCCCTACTGGCGCGACGTCGGCACCATCGAGGCCTACTTCGACGCGCACATGGACCTGATCAGCGTGCGCCCGCAGCTGAACCTCTACCAGCAGGACTGGCCCACCTACACGCTCTGGCACAACGACCCGCCGGCGAAGACCGTCTTCAACGAGGACGGCGACGGCCGACGCTCGGAGGTCGTCGACTCGCTGCTCGCGCCGGGCGTGGTGGTCAGCGGCGCGAAGGTGCGCCGCTCGATCCTCAGCAACCGCGTGTTCGTCGACGAGCACAGCGAGGTCGACGAGTCGATCATCATGCGCGGCGCCCACATCGGGAAGAGCTGCAAGCTCCGCCGCTGCATCATAGACAAGTGGAACGAGGTGCCCGAGGGCACGGTGATCGGCTACGACCGCGAAGAGGACGAGAAGCGCTTCACGGTCTCCGACACCGGCATCGTCGTGGTCGCGCAGGGCCACCGCTGGGACTAGCGCTGCCGGCCCCGGCTCGGCAGGCAGTTTTCTTGCAGCTGGTTCTTACGGCTGGCAGTTTCTTACGGCTGGCAGCTTCCTACGGCTGGCAGGCGCGAAAGCCGGTCGTGACGGCGGCCGCTATGCGCCCGTGTCTGCGTCTGCGTCGCCGTCTGCTGCGGGCAGGAACTCGCCGAGGAACTGCGGCAGCATCTCGCGCCAGGTCACCCAGTCGTGGCGCCACTCCTCGCTCCACTCGTCGACCCGGTTGGGGATGCCCTTGGGACCGAGCACGCGCTCGACGTTCCAGCTCTGCTGCGGCTCCTCGTGCGCGCCCTGGCCGTGCGCCAGCAGGACGAACCGCTGCCGCAAGGCCTCGAGGTGCGGCCCCTCGAGGTCGGGCACGAAGTCGAGCGGCGAGCTCTCGTAGTAGTCGCGCGTCATCTGCCCGTCGAGGAACTTGTTCATGTTGTAGGTGCCGCTCATGCAGATCGCCGTCTGGAACACGTCTGGATGACGACACAGCGCGGCGAGCGCGTTGAAGGCCCCGATCGACGAGCCCGCGGTCCAGATCATGCCCCCGTCCCCGCCACAGTCGCGGTGGATGGCCGGGACGACCTCGTCGACGATGCACTTGTCGAAGCGGTTCTGCGCCGCGGCCGCCTCGGCGAGCGTGCGGCACTCCTTGACCCACGCCTGGCCGGCGATCGAGTCGACGACGTAGACCTTGAGCCGCAGGTCCTCCAGGAACTGCCCGATCGCGCTGATCAGGTGGAAGCGCTCGGGCTCCTCGGCGTCGCCGCCCGCCGTCGGAAACAGCAGGAGCGGCGTCCCGGAGACGCCGTAGCGGCAGAAGGTGATCTCACGGCCACCGAGAGACGGCGACCTCCAGGTGATCTTGTGCTTGCTCACGAGCGGATCGTCTTTGGGTTCGGGAACCGGGCCACGCGGGCGGGCCGGCTCAGGACTTCGCCGAGGTCATGTCCTCGACCGACTGGCACACGAGCGTGTGGAAGCGGCCGGTGAATTCGTCCACCTCGTGTTCGGGGAACAGCGCCGCGACCTTGAGGCGGATCGCCTGTTCGCAGCGTTCGCTGCGGAACCACGCGAACGCGGCCTCCTCCAGCGGCGCGAGGTGCTTCTCGCAGAACGCGGCGAACTTGTCCGCGGCCAGCCGCTTGCGGGCGATCTCCGCGTAGCCTGAGAGCTTCTCGCGGTAGGGCGCGTCGGTCGCGGCGATCTTGTAGTAGGGCTCGAAGTCGAGCGTCTTGCGCATCGGCCGCTGCGTCGCCGCGTTGAACACCGCCCACTTGAGGTTGCTCACGACGTACCACGGCCAGTGGTAGTGGATCGAGTTGACCTGGCTGTCCGGGCACGGGTTGGCGAAGTCGATGGGGTAGAAGACGCCGTCGCGGCGCAGCATCTCGCAGCTGTTGAAGTCCCAGCCGAAGAACGTGTTGATCGTCAGGCACGTGTCCTCCACCAGCTGGCGCGCGTCGTCGTCCAGGAAGTCCTGGTCGACGCGGTAGCGCTCGTGCAGCGGCTGGTCGGGGTCGTACTTCATGACGCGGACCTGCGGGCCGATGCCCACCGCCCGTACGAACACGTCGAAGCCGTGCACCGCCTCCTGCAGGTGCATCAGGTCGGTGCCGCTCTCGTCGTAGGCCTTGTTGAGGCCGTCCAGGTCGTCGACCTTCGAGACGCCGCGCCAGCCGCCGCCGTCGTAGGGCTTGAGGAACGACGGGTAGCCGAGGTCGTCGCCGATCGGACCGAGGTCGAACAGGCGCGCGTAGTGCTGCAGCGTGTGGTCGAGGTCGTTGAGGTCGCCGTAGCTCTTCTGCGGCAGCATCACCGTCTTGGGGATCGGCATCCCGAGCGCCGACATCGCGCAGTAGCTCGAGTGCTTCTCGTAGCTCTGCACCGACCACGGGTTGTTGTAGACGTATAGGTCGTCCATCAGCACGCCCTTCTTGATCCACTCGCGCTGCAGCGTGAACCAGTGCGTCAGGCGATCGATGACCACGTCGTACTTGCAGCCCTGCGACAGCGCGAACGGCTCGAGGCCGACGCGCTCGCACGAGAAGTCGACGGTCTCCTTGCCGACGCGCAGCTTCAGCTTGCTGTCGGTGAGGATCTGCTCGAAGGCGAGCGGCCAACAGATGTCGGCGCCGAGGGAGAGTCCGATGTGTCGAGTGGCGGCGGGCATGGGCGGCGAGCGGGATGCTATTCGTAGACGTGCCAGAGCGGACCGGGGAACAGCCAGGACAGCCCCTCGCGGAGGCGGTCGCGCCAATTCTCCCAGTTGTGGCCGTCGTTGGCCTCACGGAAGCGGACCTGCATGCCGGTGTCCTGCAGGAGCGGCACGAGGGAACGGTTGTAGTAGATGAGCGACTCGTAGACCCCACAGCTGACGAAGACCTGCTCTGCCGGGCGGCCGGGCGCCTAGCGGAACCGGTTCACGAACGTCACCCCCGGGTCGAACTTGGGGCCCCGGTCGTGCTCGCCGACGTCGGTGAACACGAACGAGCCGGACTGCAGCAGCACCTTGCCGAAGAAGCCCTGGTGGCGCCACGCGGTCGACAGCGACGCGACCGCGCCGAACGACGCGCCCATCACCGCGCGCGCCGACGGCTCCCGCACCAGCGGCAGGAGGTCCTCCATCTGCGGCACCAGGTCCTTGACGAGGAAGTCCGCGTGGCGCTCGTCGGCCGCGTACTCGTTCATCCGGTCCGGCGACTGGGTCATGACCGCGACCAGCGGCGGCAGCTCCAGGCGGTGGATCAGGTTGTCGAGCGTCTCCTGCAGGTTGGCGAACCGCAGGTAGTCGAAGCCGTCGTGCACGACCAGCAGCGGGTAGCGCCGGGTCTCGCGGAAGCGCGCCGGCCGATAGACCTTGATCGCGCGCCAGTCGCCGAACACGGGGCTGTCGACGTGCCGTTCCTCGACCGTGCCCTTGCGCGCCTCGGGGTCTTCCACCGTCCAGTCCGGCGGCTCGTAGCCCTCGCCGTAGACGACCGAGTTCGCGCCGAACGGGTCGCGCGCGCTGTGCTTGTTGAGCGGGTCGCGGATCAGCTGGCCGCGCCCGTAGAGCATCACGCCGAGCTTGTACTCCATGCGTGAGCCGCGCGGCAGGTCGACCTGGAGCGCCCACACGTCCGAGCGTCCGAGCCGGCGGAGCGGCAGCTCGGACGGCAGGCCGTGGATCCAGTGGTGCAGCGACACCTCCTGCGCTTCGCCGTGGAACACGAACGTGACGTCCCGGCCGTCGACGTGCGGGAACTCCACCTCGTCCAGCGCCGCGCTCAGCGCAGCCGGACCGGCACCCACCGCCGCCTCGAGGCGCTCGATCATGGTCATCGGACCGCCTCCTCGACGGAGCCGTCCTCGGCGAGCCTCCGCGCCTGGGCGACCGCGCGCCACGCGCCGTCGCGCCAGTCGAAGCGCGCGCCGTAGTCGAGCATCGCGCACGAGGCCGGCGCGAACCGCCGCGCGAGCAGCTGTACGCGCACCGCGTCGTCGGTGGCGATGCGGTGGTTGGCGTGCGGTAGCGCCACGAAGTCCGGCAGCAGGCCGAAGCCTGCCTCCATGACCTCGGCGTGCGCGGTGCCCTGCACCGAGCGGTCGTGGAACAGCACGATGCGCTCGGTCAGCGCCATCGCGCCCGCCGACCACGCCACCACCGGCCGGTCCCCCCACGCGCCGCACAGATCGAACAGCCGCATGCGATGCAGCAGCACGCCGATGTGGCCGCCGGCCACCAGCAGACACGAGACCCCGGCCAGCTGGTCGAGCAGCTCGGCGCGCTCGGCCTGCACGGCGTCGCGCTCGCTCGGGCGCTCCCGCGCCTCGAACTCCGCGTGGATCTCGGCGACGCGGGACATGTGCTGCCGGTCCAGGCGCCGGACCAGCTCCCACGCGTCCTGTTCTTCGGCGGCCACCCACGGGTCGTCGCCGCCGCGTTGCAGCAGCTCGCGCACCGGCTCGACCAGTCCGGCCAGCCGCAGGCGGTAGACGTCCTGCACGCCGCGCAGCACCGCGTGCCGCGCCCGCATCGCCTGCAGCAGCTCGGGGTCCTGCTCGAAGATCCGTTCGACCCGCGCCCAGACGCGGAGGTTGGTCACCGCGCGGCCGACGTGCTCGCGCAGCTCCTCGTCCTCGTCCTCACGCTCTTCCCACCCCGCGGTGACGAGCGCCACGGGCTCTTCACGCGACGCGACGAGATCGTCGATCGCCGCGCCCAGGATCGGTTCCCGGCGCTGCGGCCCGAGCACGATCGCGGACGACAGCTTCACGGCGACATGCCTACCCGAGCGGCGCGCCTGTTGGAAGGGCGGCTTGGACCGGGACGGTGCGCGCCCCGCGCTCGGCCGCATCCTGGTGGGCCGAGTTCGTAGGTCGCGCTCAGCCCCAGTGCGGCGGCTTCGTGTCGTGCGGCTCGAGGTCGTCGCCGTCCTGCTTCTTGCGAAGCTGGTCCGCCAGCACCTTGACGGTCGCGTGCAGGCGCTCGATCTCCTGCTGCTGCGCCCGCAGCTCGCCGCCGAGCGCATCGACGGTGCGCTCCAGCATCGTGATCTTGGACTCGAGTTCGATGCGTTCGCTGCTCATGTCGCGGTTCTCAGGTGCGCTGCTGCGCGCGAAGACCAATCAAACGAGGTCCCATCAGGCCAGGTCCCATCAGGCCAGGTCTCATCAGGCGAGGTCCCATCAGGCCAGATCACTGTCTCCGAGCGTGTACCACCACTGCCCGGACAAGACCTCCGGCGTGAACTCCTCCTTGCAGACGTTGTGGATCATGCGTCGCTGCAGCCAGGTGGCCGACGGCGTCGCGACGAATCCGCGCGCGACCAGCGTTCGGTGCTCGGCAGACCAGGGCGGGAACACGGTCATCAACCGCTCCTTGCCCTCGTCGTGCTGACGCGTCGTTGCTGCGCAGAGCAGCGCGTCCACCGCGCCCTCGTCGCTCTCGGGCACCATCCAGTCCGCGATCGTGCAGGCGTCCGGCGCCAGCCCGGATCCGGGCTTGAGCACCATCAGGCCGACCAGCGCGCCCGCGCGCCGCGCCGTCCACAGCTCGTAGTCGCCGCGCGACGGGTTCTGCCGGTAGCGCCAGTCGAGGTAGCTGCGGTCCCGACGCAGCAGGCACGCCTTGTCCGCCCGCACCTGCGCGTAGAGCGCGTCGACGTCCGCCGGCACGTCCTCGACCTGCTGCACCTCGACGTCCCCCGGTCCGGCGAGCGGTCCGGCCACGCGGTCGCGGATGAGGTAGTCGATGACGCGCATCATCTCGTACTTCAGGTAGCGCTTGCCGATGCGGTACGCGGCGTCGACGGGGAAGCCGTAGAACAGCGCGTCGCCGATCTCGCGGCTGTGCGCCCAGAACGGCATGCAGGTCTCGACGAACAGGCTCTTCGCCTTGAGCCCCTGCCGATAGGCGGGGTGCGTCATCGAGTCGACGCAGTGGATGAACAGCTGCTCGCCCCACGGCGTGTCGTAGCGCATCGGCATGCCGGCGTACTGCGAGGCGACCGCGCCTTCACCGTCGACGGCCAGCGAGATCCTGCGGCCGGCGGGGTTGTGCTCGTAGGCCCACTGCCACTGCTCGAGGGTGCGGTCCACGTAGTCCGGCCCGCAGACCTCGCGGAACACGAGATTGAACGTGCGCAGGATCGCCTGCTCGTCGCCCGCCTCGTAGGGCCGGATGGTCAGCTCGGAGCTCAAGAGAGCCCCCTGCAGAAGCCACGCACCACGTCGGCCATCTCGCGGGCCGCCGCGCGGCCCGCCTCCATGACTTCGTCGTGCGAGAGCGGCTGGTCGGACAGCCCCGCCGCGCGGTGCGAGATCAGCGACATCCCGCAGACGGCCGCGCCCATCGCGCGCAGCGCGATCGCCTCGTGCACCGTGCTCATGCCGACCGCATCGGCCCCGAGCGTGCGCAACATGCGCACTTCCGCAGGGGTCTCGTAGGACGGGCCCGGCAGGCCGGCGTAGACGCCCTGCTTCAGGTCCTTGCCGCTGGCCAACAGCTGTTCGCGGAGCGCCGGCGTGTAGACCGCGCTCATGTCCGGGAAGCGCGGGCCCAGGCCCGGGTCGTGCAGCCCGGTCAGCGGTGACTGCCCGGTCAGGTTGAGGTGGTCACGCAAGACCATCAGGTCGCCGGCGGCGAGCCCGTCGGCGAGACCGCCCGCGGCGTTGGTGAGCAGGAACCGGGGCACGCCCATGTGACGCAGCGTCCGGACCGCGCGCACGACGTCCTGCGGCGCCCAGCCCTCGTAGAGATGCACGCGGCCGCTGAGGCAGGCCACCTGCACGCCCTCGACGGCGCCGAACACGACCGCGCCGCCGTGGCCCTCGATGTTGGGGCTCGGCCAGTCGGGCACGTCACCGAAAGGCAGATCGACCCGGTCCTCGAGCTCGTCGGCGAACGACTTCAGGCCGCTGCCGAGCACGATCGCGAGACGCAGGCCCGCTACGCGCTCGTCGCCGACGTGGCCCGCGAGCCAGACGGACGCGCGCTCGACGCGATCCAGCTCTTCGGTATGGCTCATGCGGCCGCGGCCGACGCGAGCACGCCGGCGACACAGGCGGTCATGCAGGTCGCGATCGCGCCGGCGAACATGGCCCGCAGCCCGATCTTGGCGAGGTCGGAGCGGCGGTCGGGCGCCATCGCGCCGAGCCCCCCGACCTGGATCGCGACGCTGCCGATGTTGGCGAAGCCGCACAGCGCGAAGCTCGCGACCATCGCCGTGCGCGGCGAGACCGCGCCTTGGGCCTTCATCTCGCCGAGCTCCTGGAAGGCGACCAGCTCGGTCAGCACCAGCTTGGTGCCGATCAGCTCGGACAGCGTCCCGATCTCCGCCGCCGGCACCCCCATCACCGCGGCGACGGGCCAGAACAGGATCGCGAGCAGCCCCTGGATCGTCCAGTCGGCCGAGATCCACTGCAGCGCCGCGTTCATCACCGCGACCAGGCTCAGGAACGCGATCAGCATCGCGGCGACGTTGAGCGCCAGCTTCAGGCCGTCACCGGCGCCGGCCGCCGCGGCCTCGACCACGCTGCCGTAGGGCGACCCCTCGGCCTTCTCGACGCGTCCGAGCGTCTCGCTGCGCTCGGTCTCGGGCCACAGCACCTTGCTGCACACGAGACCGGCCGGCACCGCCATGACGCTCGCCACCATCAGGTGGCCGGCCACCATGGCGCGCTGCTCGGGGTCCGTGCCGCCGACGAAGTTGACGTAGAGCGCGAACACGCTGCCCGCGATGGTCGCGAAGCCGCCCACCATGACGGTGAACAGTTCGCTCTTCGTCATGCGCGCGAGGAACGGCCGGACCAACAGCGGCGCCTCGGTCTGGCCGACGAAGACGTTCGCGCAGGCAGACAAGGACTCGCTACCCGACGTGCCGAGCACGCGCACCATCAGCCACGCCATGCCCCGCACGACCCACTGCATGATGCCCATGTGGTAGAGCACCGCCATGAAGCTGCTGAAGAAGATCAGCGTCGGCAGCACCATGAACGCGAACACGAAGATCCCGCCGGGGTTGCGCTCGCCGGTCTCGGCGTCGTGGAACACCCACTGGCGGTCCTGATCGACGAGCGCGCCGAAGACGAACTCGGTGCCGTCCTGCGACAGCGCCAGGAACGCGTCGACGCCGCGCCCGCAGGCCTGCAGCGCAGCGTTGCCGGCGTCCCACGACAGGAACACGAAGCCGAGCACCGCCTGCAGCAGCAGGCCGACGCCCACCAGCTTCCACCGGATCGCCTTGCGATCGCGCGACAGCGCCACGCAGATCCCGAGCATCACGAAGACGCCGCAGAAGGAGATGAACTGCATCGCGTGGCATCCTAGGAGGCCGCGCCGCCGGGCGCCCGTCGATTTCGCCCGGGGCGACCGGCGCGGCTTGTGCAGGGCTCTCGGCGCGGCGACGATCGCGACGCCGTGGACCCACGACCCGCTGACCAAGATCCGCCCGCCGGCGCGACCCGCCGCACGCTGGCGGACGGCCGCGAAGACCTGCTGATCGAGGAGTCGCCGCTGCTGCTCGACGTGCACGGCCAGCAGCTGCTGACCATGCGCACCCCCGGCCGCGACGAGGACCTCGCGCGCGGCTTCCTGCTGGGCGAGGGGATCGTGCGCTCGGTCGACGAGATCGTCGCGATCGGCTGCGAGCCGGCCCGCGAGGACGCCCCTGCGACGGCGCGGATCGAGCTGCGGGCCGCGCCCGCAGGGCTCGCCAAGGCGCGCCTGTCCCGCACGCACGAGATCCGCAGCTCGTGCGGCGCGTGCGGCGTCGCCGACCCGAACGCGCTGCTCGACGACGCGCCGGCGCTGCTGCCGGGCGTGCCGCGCATCGCCGCGGGGACGCTGGCCTCGCTGACCGAGCGCCTCACCGCAGCGCAGCACCTGTTCTCGGTCACCGGCGGCTGCCACGGCGCGCTGTTGGCGTCCGCGGACGGCGACGTGCTCGCCGACGGCGAGGACGTCGGGCGCCACAACGCGCTCGACAAGGCGATCGGCGCAGCGGCGCAGGCCGGCTTCGACCTGTCGGCGTGCATCGCCGTGCTGTCGGGTCGCGCCGGGTTCGACCTGGTGGTCAAGTGCCTGCGGGTGCGCGTGGCCGTGGTCGTCTCCGTCTCGGCGCCGAGCGCGCTGGCGTTCGACCTTTGCGAGGCCGCAGGCGCGACGCTCGTCGGCTTCGCGCGCGGCGATCGGCACGCGGTCTACTGCGGCGCCGAGCGGCTCGTCTAGCCGCCGCCGGCCGTCGTGCCGCTGTCGGCGGCGGGCGTCGCCGCGCCGCCGCCCTTCGCTGCCGGCGGCGGCGCGTCCGAGACGCAGCGGAAGCCGGTGTGGCAGAGCGACGTGTCCGGCGTCGACTTCATCCGCGTGCCCGGCAGGTAGCCGAGGCAGTAGACGTCGCTGCAGAGAAACGAGCCGCCGCGCATCACGCGCTTCTGCGCGCCCGGCTCCTGCGGGTCGTAGCTGCGCGCAGGCCCTTTGGGGTCGACCTGCAGCGCTTGCACGTCGCCGTAGCCGCGCGGATGGTACCAGTCGTTGCACCACTCCCAGACGTTGCCCGACATGCCGTAGAGGCCGAAGCCGTTGGGCGCGAACGCGCGCACCGGCGCGGTCGTTTTGAAGCCGTCCTCGGCGGTGTTCTCGCGCGGGAACTCGCCCTGCCAGATGTTGGCCGGCAGCGCGTCGCCGGGCTTCGCGTCGCTCCCCCACACGTAGCGCTGCCGGTCGAGGCCGCCGCGCGCCGCGAACTCCCACTCCGCCTCGGTAGGCAGCCGCTTCTTCGCCCACTTCGCGTAGGCCACCGCGTCGCGCCAACTCACGTGCACGACCGGGTGGCTGCCGCGGCGCGCGATCGAGGAGCCCGGCCCCTCGGGGAGCAGCCAGCTCGCCCGCGGCACGAACGACCACCACAGCCAGAACTCGCGCAGGTCCACAGCGTCGGGCGGCGGCGTGAACACCAGCGAGCCCGCCACCAGCAGGTCCTCGGGCACGCCCGGCACGTCCTCCTTGGTCGGCTTGCGCTCGGCGTCGGTGACGTAGCCGGTCGCGCGCACGAACGCGGCGAACTGGTCGTTGGTCACCTCGGTCGCGTCCATCCAGAAGCCGCCGAGTCGGACCTTGTGCAGCGGCGCGTCGCGGTCGCCGTTCTGGCTGCCGAGCGTCGCTTCGCCGCCGGGGACCCACACCATGCCCGCGGGCGCCTCGGGCGCCGCCTGGCAGACGAGGCCACCGGCCGTCAGGAACAGCGTCGCGAGGCTGCGCATGCGCTGGATCGTCCCAGGGCCGGCGCGGCTCCGCAACCGTCGTCGCCGCCGCTACTGCTCGGTGCGGTTGGAGAACAGCGCGGCGCCGGCGCCGCGGTAGTCGAGCCAGCCCAGCCAGACCCTGGCGCCGTCGACCAGCAGCCGCGGGAGGTCCTGCGCTCCGGCGCCGTCGCCGAACGTCGCAGGCGCCGTGAACGCGAGGCCCAGGTCGACGCTGGTGGCGAGCTTGATGCGCGCCGGTCCGACGCCGCCGCCGACGTCGCCGCCGCGCCACGCCGCGAACAGGTAGTTGCCGCTCACCGCGAGCTCGGGCCGCGACGCGCTCTCGGTCGTGTCGCTCAGCGTCACGTGCTCGGGCAGCGCGCCCGGCGCGCCGACGCGCGAGAACGCCACCTCGTCCGCGCCGGCGACGTAGGCGGCGAACAGGCGGCCGTCCTCGCAGCGCACCGTGACGTCCGTGATCGCGCCGAGGTCCACCGCGGAGCGGAACAGCGTCGGCAGCGTCTGCCAACCGAGGCCCGAGTTCTGGGAGACGAGGTACTCGAGGTTGCCGTCGCGCGTCCACACGAGGTTCACGCGGCCGCCTTCGTCGCAGACCGCGACCTCGCCGATGCCGGCGCTCACCGCGCTGCGCAGCACGCCGGACGTCCAGAGGTTGCTGGTCGTGGTGCGCGCGGTGTAGACGCCGGCGCCGGTGCCGGGCGCCGACTCGAACGCGACCCACGCCGCGTTCTCGTCGCAGCCGAGCGCGTGGCCTTCGTGGTTGCTGCCCTGGTCGGAGACCGCGGTCGACGTCAGCCAGACGCCGCCGTTGTTGTCGCTGGACGTCGCGTGCACGCGCTGCTGCGTCACGCCTGCAGCGCCCTGCAGCCACGCGCAGTAGACCCGGGAGCCGGTCCGCGCGAGCCTCGGCCGCGACGACGGGTCGCCGCCCGCGAGGGGGTTGAGCGTCACCGCGGCGGCGAAGCTCACGCCGCCGTCCACCGACGCGCGCGCGAGCACGCTGGTGCCGTTGCCGATCCATGCGACCACGACCTCGTCGCCGAGCGTCGAGACCTGCGCCTCGGCCGGCGTCTCGCCGCTGCTCAGCGCCTGCGCCGCGGACCAGGTCGCGCCGAAGTCGAGGGAGCGGCGGTGCAGCAGCACGCCCGCCTCGACGTAGGTCGCGTGCAGCGTCGCACCTTCGCCGGTCACCGCGAGCTGGCTGCCGGCGCCGGCGTCGATGCCGACGTCCGCCGCGAACAGGTCCACGGGGTAGCCGTACATCGTGAACGCCGAGCCCGGCAGCGCGTCGCTGCCGTACGCGTTCGTCACGCCGACCGAGTTGGGGCCCACGAGCGCGGGCGCGGGCGTCGTGCAGGTGAGGGTCTCGTCGTCGACAGCGACGACCGCGCCGGCGGCCGCGCCGCCGAACGTCACGCTGGTGTTGACCGCTCCGCCGAGCAGCAGCGCCGCGCCGTGGATCGTCGCGGCCTGCGGCGCCGACGCGAACGCGCTGCTGGGTTCGACCGCCGTGATCTGCGGCGCGCCGCTGCGCACGATCTGCACGTCGATCGCGGCCGCGCCGCCGCGCGGGTCCTGAACCTGCAGCAGGACCGTCGCGTCAGCCGGGTCTGCTACGACCGCGAAGTCGATGGTGAAGGTGCCGCTGGTCGACGGCGAGGTGAAGACCAACCCCGCCGCCGTCTGCGCCGCGGCGCCGACCGAGAGCTGCCAGGTCAGGGGGTCGCCGTCGGGGTCGGTCGCCGAGAACGTCAGGCTCGCCGTGCTCCCCGCTGCGAGCACATACTGGAACTGCACCGGGCCGCCGCCCAACTCAGGCGGCGCGATCAGCTCGGGCGGGATGTTGGGCTCGGGCGCAGGCTCGTCCCCGCCTCCGCCACCGCCTCCATCACATGCTGCGAGCAAGAGGAACGACGCGGACGCGAGCAGTGGGAGTCGCATATGGGCGGACCATAGCCTGCGCGCGCGGGTCGGTTTCTGCTCAGGCCCGCTTTTTTGGGGGCGCCGCCGTCGGCCCCGCGAGCGGCTCGGACCGCTCTTGCGTTGCGCGGGCGTGCTCCAACGCCGCGCCGAGGTGCGCGCACAGCGTCTCCTCCAGCGCGTGCAGCGCCCGCGCCTGCGACGCCAACGACTCACTCGGCTCGTCGAAGACCAGCGCCGTCACGGCGCCGCGCACGTACTCGACGAGACTTCGGACGGCGTCGGCGAGGCCGCTGCGGTCTGGCCCCGCCGCGCACAGCAGCGGCAGCCAGTGCGTCGCGACCTGCCGGCAAGTCGATGCGTACGCGTCTCCGCGCGCGATCGCGAGCGTCCACAGCCGCGCTGCGCGTCGCAGCCGGTTCAACACCGAGAGCTGGATCGGCCGCGGCCGCGCGGCGCGCGCGTTGTGCCGCGCGATGGTGAAGTCCACCAGACCGCGCACGACGTGGGGCACGCGCGGCTCGAGCGCCCGCGCCAGCCCGTCCGAGCCGACCGGGTCGAACGCGCCGACCTGGGCCGGCTCGAGGTAGAGGGAGGGACGCGGCTCGCGCCGGAGGTCCGTGCGCGGTGCAGAGCCCGCGCCCGCCGATGTGTCCGATCTCGCCATACCATGGCCATCGGCGCGAATCTGCAACCGGCTTCAGTCGTCCAGCAGCGCGCGCCAGAGGGTGCCGAGCTCGGTGTCGACAATCTCGACACTGGCCCGCTCGCCGAGCAGGGCCGCCGGCCGCGGCCCGTAGACGGCGTTGCTGTGCGCGAGCGCCGTCGCGCGGTGCAGGTCTGCGAGCGTCACCGCGCGCTCCGCCATCGCGACGCCTCGCGCCGCGCCGCGCTCGAGCAGCGCCGCCCGGGCGATCCCCGGCAGAACCCTGCCGTCGAGCGCAGGCGTGATCCAGACTCCGTCCATGCGCAGCCAGAGGTTGCCGAGCGCGGCCTCGAGCACCGCGCCGTCGGTCCCGACGACGAGGCCGTCGTCGGCCTCGCCGTCCTGGGCCTGCTGGCGGACGAGGTCGTAGTAGCGCCGCGGCTCGGCCTTGACGTCTCCCGGCGGCGCGCCCGCCGGCCGCTCGACGACCGTCGGCAGCAGCTTGACGCTGCGCATCGGCGCGCGGCGCCGCGAGCTGAGCACGACCTGCGTGCGGCCGCCGCTGGGCACCAGGGACAGCCGCAGGACCCCGTCGGCGTTCCCGTTCTTGAGCAGCACCTCGGTCGCCGCCGCGCGCAACTCAGGCGAGGGCGCGAACGCGAGCCCGAGCCGGTGCGCGGTCGCCGCGAGCCGCGCGAGGTGCCGGTCCCACAGCGGCGCCGCGCCTGCGCGCGCGCCCATCGTCTCGAACGGCGCGACGTCGTCGCTGCGCGGGACCGCGCCGCCGCCGCGGAGCTCGCCGTCGACCCAGACGGTCACGGCCGCTCCTCGCCGGGGACCTCGACGCTCCGCTGGAGCGCCCGCTCGAGCCCCGCCATCTTCGCGAGCGACTCGCGCCACTCGAGGTGCGGGTCGCTGAGCGCCGTCACCCCGCCGCCCGCGTTGGCGCGCACGACGCCGCCGCTGTGGACGAGCGTGCGGATCGCGATGTTGAGGTGCAAACGCTCTCCGGGGCCGAACCAACCGACCGCGCCCGTGTAGACGCCGCGCCGCGCCACCTCGAGCGACTCGAGGATCTCCAGACAGCGCAGCTTCGGGCAGCCGGTGATCGAGCCGCCCGGGAACGTGGCGCGCAGGAGGTCGACCGTGGAGACGCCTTCGCGCAGCCGCGCCGTCACGGCCGCGTGCAGGTGGTGCACCTGCGCGTACGACGCGTGCTCGGGGAAGCCCCCCACCGCCACCGAGCCGGTCTCGGCGACCTTGCCGAGGTCGTTGCGCAACAGGTCGACGATCATCGCCAGCTCGGCCTGGTCCTTCTCGCTGGCCAGCAGCGCTTCGAGCAGCGCGGCGTCTTCGACCGCGTCGTGGCCGCGCGGCCGCGTCCCCTTGATCGGCAGGGTGCGCACGTCGCGGCCGTCGCGCCACAGGAACTCCTCGGGCGAGCTCGACAGCACCGCCGTGCCGGCGCCGTCTTCGACGTACACCGCGAACGGCGCGGGGCTCTGCTCGCACAGCCGCCAGAACAGCGCGCGCGGGTCGCCGTCGAACGCGCCGGTGAAGGGCTGCGTGAGGTTCGCCTGGAAGATGTCCCCCGCGCGGATGTGCTCGATCACGGCCGCCACCTTGCGCTCGTAGTCGGCGCGGCTCAGGTGCGCCCGCAGCGCGGTCGCCGGCGGCACGTCCGGCGCACCCTCGGCGCGCGCCTCGGCGAACTCCTCGACGCGGCCGAACGCGCTGAGGTGCACGAGCGGCGCGCCCAGGTCGTCCTCGATCGCGAGCGGCCACGCATCGACGTCCAGTCCGAGGTCGTAGCCGAGCCAGCCGACGACGCGCGCGTCGGTGTGCTCGGCCAAGAACGCGCCGATCCGCTCGAACGCGCCGCGCCACTCGCCAGCGGGG